>JBOGFL010000410.1:0-19318 GCA_050743285.1 Acidimicrobiia bacterium | reverse complement strand
GGGCGGCCGCGCACCCACGGGAGGCCGGTCACCGCGACGGCACCGGCGGCGCCGAGGGTGCCCTTCAGGAACGTGCGGCGGTCGACGGGACTCATGCGAGGGCGAAGTCCGGGGACGTGACGACGAGGGCCAGCAGGACGCGGCCCCGCTCGACCGGGTCGGCGACCGCACCGGCCGCGGTGGTCAGCGCACCGTGCGTCTCGTCGCTGACCTCGTAGGTCGAGCACCGGGCCAGTGCCGCGCCCACAGGATCGGGATCTTCACCGATCGTCTCGAGCAGGGCGGGATCGACGCCCTGGTGCTGGGCGGCTGCTCGCGCGACACGAGCCCGGATGAGCGAGAACGTGCCGTCGAGCCACCGGGGCCCGGGGGGCCAACCGGCAACGTTCGGCGGGTCGAACGGGAGCTGAGCGAGGTCACGCGTGGCTTGGCGGCGCTGCGAAGGCTGCGTGAGGCCGAAGACGCCGAATGCCGCCCCCACCCACTCGACCGGGAACCGGGGACGGTTCAAACGCGTGCCGTCAGCGAGGAACGATTCGTGCCGGATGAGCTCTTCGACCACCGGCGCCACTGACAGGTCGTTCTGGGCGAAGAGCACCGCCAGCTGCTCGGCGCGCGCCGGATCGGGCTCGGTGCCGACGAAGTAGCGGTGCAGCCGGCCGACCAGGTACGTGCCGAACTTCTCGGGGCGGGCAACCATCTTGTCGCAGACCGCGTCGACGACTTCCCGCGCCCGGTTTACCGGCTCCCCGAGGAACGTGACCGACTTCGTTCCCGGCATCGCAAAGTTCTTGTCGAAGTATGCGGTTCCGGCGTCTGCGTCGATGAACCAGCCCGCGAGCGCCTTGGCCCCGGCCCGCACGTTCGCCTCCTTGACTCGGCTCCGGCCTATCGAGAACAGCTCCTGGAGCTCGCGGGCATAGTTCTCGTTGGGGTCTTGGTGCTGGGAACCGGCGCCATCGAGGAACGACAGCATCGCAGGATCGATCGTGGCGGCCTGGAGCAGGGTGCGGAAGTTTCCGAGGGCCTGCTCACGCAGGAGCAGGTGCTGGGTCCAGAGGAGCCGGGTGTCTGCGACTTTCTTGTAGGCCGAGGTGATGTGGCCGTGCCAGAACCACGTCATCTTCTCGTGCAGCCCGATATCCGCCTGTCCCATCCTGAGCATCCACCACCGCTGCATGTCGTTCGGCTGGTTGCTCGCGAGTTCAGGCGGGTCACCGAGCGGAGGCGGCGGCGCCGACAGCACGCCGTCAACCGCGGCGGCGACGCCGCCGGGAACGAGCGCCTCGACCTGCCCAGGGACGGGACCGAAGCCGGTGCGCCGCAGCAGATGCGCGATGAGCGCGTCGTCGGCCAAGTCCTGTGACTTTACTGGTGTCACCAGTCGTATCCTGGGACGCGACGGCGAGGTCTCCACTCCTGAGGGGGCACGGTGTTCATCGACGGTTTCGTCCATCAGCTCCCGGACATCGACGCCGACGAGACGGCCGAATGGCTCGATTCGTTGGACGCGGTGGTCGAACAGCGCGGTCGCCCGCGCGCGCGCTATCTGCTGGCCCGACTCATGGAGCGAGCGCGCGAGCAGGGCGTTGGCGTGCCGGCGATGGTCACCACCGATTACATCAACACGATCCCGCCCGACGAAGAGCCCTGGTTTCCCGGTGACGAGCACCTCGAGCGGCGTGTCCGGGCGTTCGTGCGTTGGAACGCGGTGGCGATGGTCGGCCGCGCCAACGAGCGGTACGAGGGGCTCGGCGGCCACCTCTCGACGTACGCGTCGGCGGCGTCCCTGTTCGAGGTCGGCTTCAACCACTTCTTCCGGGGCAAGGACGACGGCGGTTTCGGCGATCAGGTCTACTTCCAGGGCCACGCGGCGCCGGGCGTGTACGCCCGCGCCTTCCTCGAGGGCCGTCTCACCGAAGATCACCTCGACCGGTTCCGCCGCGAGGTCGCGGGCGGTGGTCTTCCGAGCTACCCCCACCCCCGGCGGATGCCCGACTTCTGGGAGTTCCCGACCGTGTCGATGGGCCTCGGCCCGCTGAACGCCGTCTACCAGGCCCGTTTCAACCGGTACCTCCTCAACCACGAGCTCGTCGACACGAGCAAGTCGAAAGTGTGGGCGTTCATCGGCGACGGCGAGATGGACGAGCCCGAGTCGATGGCCGGGCTCTCGCTGGCGGCGCGCGAGCAGCTCGACAATCTCATCTTCGTCGTCAACTGCAACCTCCAGCGTCTCGACGGCCCGGTCCGTGGCAACGGCAAGATCATCCAGGAGTTGGAGGCGATCTTCCGCGGCGCGGGTTGGAACGTCATCAAGGTGATCTGGGGGCGCGGTTGGGACGACCTACTCGCGCGCGACGTCGACGGTGTGCTCGTGAACAAGATGAACGCGACCTGCGACGGCGAGTTCCAGAAGTTCGCCACCGAGGCGGGGGCGTACATCCGTGAGCACTTCTTCGGGCCCGACACGCGTTTGCGCCAGCTTGTCGAGCACCTTTCCGACGAGGAGCTCGAGCGACTTCCGCGTGGCGGGCACGACTACCGCAAGCTGTACGCCGCCTACAAGCGGGCCACCGAGCACCACGGCAGTCCGACGGTCATCCTGGCCAAGACCATCAAAGGCTGGACGCTCGGAAGCGACATCGAGGCGCGCAACGCGACGCACCAGATCAAGAAGATGTCGGGCGACATGCTGAAGCGCTTCCGGGACCGCCTCTACCTCGACATCCCCGACGCCGAGCTCGAGGACGGGACGCCGCCCTACTACCACCCGGGTACCGATTCGCCCGAGTACGAGTACATGATGGCCCGCCGGCGAGAGCTCGACGGCTCGATGCCCGAGCGCACGGTGCGCGGCAAGACGATCGACCTCCCCGGTGACGAGGCCTACGCCGACGTTCTCGCGGGGACCGGGGAGAAGGTGAAGGCGAGCACGACGACCGCGTTCACTCGCCTTCTGAAGAACCTGCTTCGCGATCCCGAGGTCGGCCCTCGCATTGTGCCGATCATCCCCGACGAGGCGCGGACGTTCGGTCTGGACTCACTCTTCCGAGACGTGAAGATCTACGCGCCGTTCGGTCAGACCTACGAACCGGTCGACGCCGGTCTGCTGCTGAGCTACCGGGAGGCGCGCGAGGGCCGCATCCTGATGGAGGGGATCACCGAAGCGGGGGCGATGGCGTCGTTCACCGCCGCCGGCACGTCGTACGCGACGTGGGGTCAGCCCATGGTGCCGTTCTTCATCTTCTATTCGATGTTCGGCTTCCAGAGGGTCGGTGATCTGATCTGGTCGTTCGGTGATCAGCGCGGTCGCGGCTTTTTGCTCGGCGCCACTGCGGGCCGCACCACGCTCACGGGGGAGGGCCTCCAGCACTGCGACGGGCAGTCTCAGCTTCTGGCGATGAGCGTCCCGAACTGCCGGGCCTACGACCCGGCGTTCGCCTACGAGATAGCCGTGATCGTGCGCGACGGGGTTCGACGCATGTACGGCCCAGAGCCCGAAGACTGCTTCTACTACCTGACGCTCTACAACGAGAACTACTCGATGCCGGCAATCCGCGAGGGTGACGGCGTGGAGGAGGGGATCGTGCGCGGCCTGTACCGCTATCAGGCTGCGCCCGGCGAGCGCGCGCACCGGGCCCAGATTCTCGCCAGCGGCACGGCCATGCTCGCGGCGCTCGACGCGCAAACCCTGCTCTACGACCACCACGACGTTGCCGCCGACGTCTGGAGTGCCACCAGCTACAAGCTTCTGCGTGACGACGCCCTCGCCGCCGAGCGCTGGAACCGGCTCCACCCGACCGATGCGCCGCGGGTTCCGTACGTCACCGAACAACTGGACGGCACCGACGGACCCGTGATCGCGGTGAGCGACTTTGTGAAGGCGGTACCCGACTCGGTGGGGCGGTTCGTGCCGCAGCCCTTCGTCCCGCTGGGAACCGACGGCTACGGCTTCTCCGACACCCGTGCGGCACTCCGGGAGCACTTCGAGGTCGACGCGGGAAGCATCGCGGTGGCGGTGCTCGACGGGCTCGCCGTGCAGGGCGAAGTGAAAGCGGAAACGGTGGCCGAGGCGATCGAGCGTTACGAGCTCGACGCCGACGCGCCGGACCCGCGCGACACCTAGCGCGCCGCAGGATCAGCGGCGGCCCTCGCCGATCTCGAGATCGGGGTCCCAGGGTTCCTCGTCGAAGTCGTCGGGATCGTCGTCGTCGAGGACGATCTTCCCGGCCTCGTCGTCGTCGATGTCGGCAAGCGAGCCGCTGCCCTCTCGGAACAGCTCGTCGTCGAACCCCTGCTTCAGCTCCCGCGCCTCCCGGAAGCGGCGAGCTCGTCCTTTTCTCGGCACGTCGTCACCTACCTCGGTGCGCCCCGTCTGGCGGGTTGACGCCGTCCATTATCCCGCGGATCGCGAGAGCCCGCGGACCATCGGTCCCGCCCGGGCCGGCCGTCGCCTTTGGGCGCTATGCCCGAGTTCCCGATCGGTCGCTCACGTCGACGGCGTCGAACCCTCCGACATGAACGCGAGCGGAAGGCCCGCGCCCGCCTCGCGGCGCAGCGTCGTGATGCGCCGCCCGGGTTGGACGGCCTCCTTCACCGGGCCCACCCGATCGCCGAGCAGGCCGACGGTGGCGTCGAGGTCCCCGACCGTGAACGCGAGCCCGAAGAAGCGGGCGGGGCCGTCGTCGGTGGGCTCGTCGGGACCGGTGAGCTCGAGCACGGGCCGACCGACCCGGAAGAACGTCTGTGTGTACGGCGGGCCGTACTCCGTGGTGCGCCGGCGGCCGCGAGGCTCGAGGCCGAACGCGGCGAGGGCGTCGATGGTGCGCGTGGGGACGGGGGAGAGGACCACCACATGGTCGATGGCGAGGGTTCCGTTGGGGTGCGTTGCCTCGGAGTCGACCGGGACGGCGTCGACGGTGTGGAGTCCGTCGACGTTGCGACCGAGCGGCACGCCGCGCAGTGCCCAGCCGGTGATGTTCTTGCCGGGGACGCCGAGGCGGAGTGCCACGCCGCCGATCGTGCAGATGCCGCCGTCGACGGCAAATCCGAGCTCCGTCCACGTGTCGGGATCGGCGGCGACGTCGAGGCCCCGGAGGTCGGGCATGGAGGCGACCCTAACGCCCGCCGCCTGCTTTCATGACGGGGTCATGCGGGTGATCGGCGGTTTCCTGATGGTGGTGGCGCTTCTCCTTGTCGCGTGCTCGTCCGGCGATGATTCGGAGGACGCAGCCGGCGCGCCGGAGGAGGCGGTGGGACCGGCGGCGTCAGCCGGGTGCGACCACGGCGCGGGGACGCCGCCCGGGGTCTCGGAGGGAACGATCACCTCCGGCGGGGTCGAGCGGAAGTACCAACTCGAGATCCCGGAGGGGTACGACGGGACGACGCCGTTTCCGGTCGTCCTCGCGCTCCACGCCCTGACCGTCAACTATGCAGTCGTCCCCGGTATCTCCGGCTTTTCCGACATGGCAGAGCGGTACGACTTCATCACCGTCGCACCCTCGGGCCTCGTCGACGGGACGACTCCCTATTGGCAGGCGACGGTCTCGCCCGAGAATGCGGACGTGACGTTCATCGGCGATCTCCTCGACCAGCTCGAAGCCAGCCTGTGCGTCGACGAGTCCCGCGTGTATTCGACCGGCATGTCGAACGGGGCCCAGATGTCGTCGCTGCTTGCGTGCCGATACCCCGAGCGGATTGCGGCCGTGGGCGCGATCGCGGGCGTCGAGTTCTACGAAGAGTGCGACGGCGAGCCGGTCCCCGTCATCGCGTTCCATGGCACCGACGACTTCGTCGTCACCTACGACGGTGGCGGGCTGAACGCGGAAACGATCGCGCGCTTGCACTACTGGAAGGACGAGGAGCCGCCCCGCCTGCCGAAGAACAAGGGCGTCGACGTCGCGATGCGGCGTTGGGCCGAGTACAACGGCTGCGACCCGGATCCGGTCGAGGAGCAGGTCGCGTCGGAGGTTCGCAAGCAGGAGTGGCAGGACTGCGAGGCCGAGACGACCCTGTACATCATCGACGGTGGCGGGCACTCCTACCCCGGTCGGCCGGTGCCCGGGTTCGAGGACCTGTACGGGCACACCACGACGCAGATCGACGCCGCGGCGCTGATCTTCGACTTGTTCCTCGGCGATCAGCCCGCGGCCAGCGCCCGCCAGAGCGCGGGGTAGCTCCGGTACTCGAGCCCGGGCTGGACGTACCCGGACGTGACGAGCTCGGCGTGCAGCTCGGGAAGCTTTCGCCACGGGATCCCCGGATCGACGTGGTGGGCGAGGTGCCAGCCGGTGTTGTACGGGACGAACACGAAGCGGGCGAGCGGTGACTGGCGCACGGTGTGCGTCGTGCGGCGGCGGTCGGGGGAGCGGGCCATGCCGCCGTGCTCGGCGATGGCGCGCAGCCGGTTCAGCACCCGCCACACCGTGAGATAAGGAAGGAACCAGAGCAGGGGATACAGCCAGGGGTGGCCGGCGGCGACGAACGCTGCCGCAATCACGATCTGGGCGACGACGATGCCCCACGCCTGCCGGCGCACGTCACGGTTCTCGGTCCGGAGGCCGCGCGCGAGGCCGCGCAGAAGCTTGAAGCCGGTGATGCCGAGCGCGTCGCGGGTGAGCTTGCGCCGGAGCGAGTCGCGGGCGATGGGATAACCGCGGTAGAGGGGAATGTCGGGCTCGTTCGGTCCGAACTCCTCGCGGTGGTGGCCCATGTGGCCGCGCCGGTAGAGGTCGAGGGGCGTGAAGGCGGGATAGGCGAGCAACCAGCGGCCGACGCCGTCGTTGAGCCGGCGATTCGAGAACAGCATCCGGTGCGCGGCTTCGTGGGCGAGGATGCTCAACAGTGCGAACGTCCGGCCCATGAGCAGGAAGGCGAGGACCCACGCCACCGGGTGGTCGAGGTACGCCGCCAGGCCGAGCACCAGCGCGATCTGCACGTAGACGAACGCCACGCTCCACGCGTTGCGGAGCGACGGAACCCGGCGGAGTTCCTCCCGCCATTCCGGCGTCGGCCGCCCCGCAGCAGTGATGCGACTTCCTGGTGCAGGATCGACGAGAAGGTCGTCGGCCGGGACCATCGTGGCCGCCATCACCCCATGTTACATTGATTACAACAGATGCAGCAACCCCGTAATACTTCGGTGCTCGAGCCGGTCGGCCTGCTGGCCCGGCCGTTATCGGCCCGTTCCGTGATCGCCAGCCTGTTGCTCGGAATGCATCCGCCGCGGATGCGTGGCGCGCTGCTCGTGCGGTGGTGCGACCTGTTCGGGATCGCCGAAGGCACGACCCGGGTCGCGCTCAGCCGCATGCGGGCAGCGGGCGAGCTCGAGCTGTCCGACGGCGCGTACGCGCTGGCGGGGCCGCTGCTGGCGCGCCAACGACATCAGGAGTGGAGCCTCGCGCCTCAGCTCCGGGACTGGACGGGAGAATGGAAGCTCGCGGTGGTTGCCGCGGAACGACGTCGCGCCGGCGACCGGCAGGCGTTGCGGACCGCCATGCGCCGGCTGCGCTACGCCGAGCGGCGCGAAGGCCTCTGGGTCCGACCCGACAACCTCCCTCACGAGGCCGCGCCGGTCGAGGTGCACGCGATCGCCGAGGCGCAGTGTTCCTGGTGGACGGGCACTCCGGATACGCGGAACGCCGACGAGATGTCGACGTCGCTGTTCGCGCTCGACGAGTGGGCCGCGCGCTCGAATGCTCTGGAGGAGCGTCTCGCGGCCGAGACCGCGAGCCTGCTGGCCGAGGACTTCACCGCGCTCGCCGACGCGTTCGTCGTCGGCGCCGCTGCGCTCCAACAGGTTCGGGCCGACCCCCTCTTGCCGCACGCGCTGCTGCCGTCAGCCTGGCCCGGTGCCCGACTCCGCGACGCCTACCGCGACTACCGCGAGGCGTTTGGGTCGGCCGCGACCGTGTGGTTCCGCGCCGCGCGCCGCGGTCATATCGAGATCGTAGGCATCGATTGGCCGGTTCAGCAGGGCGGGGCCGGCGGTATCCTTGGCTGTCCGGGCGCTTAGCTCAGCGGGAGAGCGCTGCCTTCACACGGCAGAGGTCACTGGTTCGAAACCAGTAGCGCCCACCACATCACCGCAGGTGGGAGGCGTCGGCCTTTACGGGGCTACCGGCCGAGTTCTACGACCTTCGCGCGTTCTCGCGCGCAGCTCCGGAGGCCAGCAGGTCAAGCGCATCGTTCACTCGGTTCTCCGAGCCCGGCAGAAGGTGCCCGTAGCGGTCGAGCACGGTCACGACAGAACTATGCCCGGCGCGGGCCGCGATCTCCGTGGGCGAGGCGCCCGCGGCGATCCAGAGCGCGACGGCGGTATGGCGCAGGTTGGTCCCGCCGACCGACGATAGCTAGCGTGTCAGCCGGTGAGGCAGTTCATAGCCGCTTTGACGTTTGCTACTGGCGTTCTGGGGATTGCTGCGCCCCCGGCGGTCGCCAGCAGCGCGACGTTCCATCCGCAGTCAGGTCCGGTAGGCACGACGATCACGGTCTCAGGGCTTTGCGACCAGCCGGGCTTTGACGAACGAGCAAACGTCGCGTTCGTTATCAGTCGCTCGTTCTACCAAACAGTTCCCGTTCCGCCACCCGTGACCGAGCCCTGGACGGTGAGCTTCCAAGTCCCGACCGATAACAACGTGGTTCGAGCACCTTTCGGGTTCACCATTGTTGGTGATTGCATCGGCCCGGCCGGAGTCGAGAGCTTCGATATCGGTTTCTTCGCCATCACCGAGAGTCCGCCCATCCCCGACCCCATTTCGAGGGGAGCCGATTTCACCGGCTAACGCGCCGAGCCTCAGCGCGAGTCGTTTCGCGTCTCGCTTTATGCTCCTCATGTGCGAGCACATGTAAGGAATGCAAACTGCTTGGGAGCGAGGGAGGCCGCCAATGCCCGAGGTCAAAGGATGGCGACGGTACCTCTGCCGACTCGTCGCTGACTGCTATCCGTCGCAGCCAGCCCCGGTGGGCGGCCTTCGCGCAGACCCAAGCGCCGGAAGTGGCGAGGTCTCGGTGAGCTGGGATGCCCAGAACGACCCCGATGTCGCGTGGTACCGCCTCTACCGGGCGCGAAAGACAGGCGGCCCATACGAGCTCGGCTTTCAAGTGTCCGACGCGCCTGATGCGACCCTTCCGACTGGACGGCGCGGCGTCGTGGACATCGGGCTCGACGGGCGCCGCTGGTATGTCGTGAGCGCTGTCACGTCTGACGGGCGGGAGGGCTCCGCATCGGTAGAAGTCTCTGGTGCACCCATCGGCGTCCCGTGAACGACGCCGGTCGCTGCGATTCTCGCGCCGGACGTGACGGCTGCGTTGGACCACGCCTTTCAGTAGCGCGCTCATCGCCGAGGACAGGGGCGGGCCCCGCCGGCGCGCGACGCGTATGGGACCCACTCGCGTGACGACTGATCGGAGGATCGATGCTGCGGGATGACGTACAAGCGATCTCGGTCGACGACCATGTCGTCGAGCCACGGCACGTCTTCGTCGACCACATCGAGCCGCGGTTCCGTGATCGGGCGCCGCGCATCGTCGAGCGAGACGGCGCGGAGGGGTGGCTGTGGGAGGACCGGTTCTACCCACTCACATTCCAGGGCAACGCGCAGACGCGCAGGTTCCGAACCGGCGAATCCGGACGCGGCGACGATCTGTACGCGCGGCGCTACGAGGACATGATCCCTGCCGTCTTCGACGTGCACGAGCGCATCCGGGCTATGGACGACGACGGCGTGTGGGCGGAGCTGCTGTTCCCGACGTTTCCGCGCTTCGGTGGGACGCAGTTCCTCGCGGGGAATGACAAGGAGCTCGCGCTGGCCATGGTGCGCGCATGGAACGACTGGATGATCGACGAGTGGTGCGCGGCCTACCCGGAGCGATTCATCCCGCAGACGCTCGTGCCATTGTGGGACGTGACGGCAGCCGTGGCGGAGATCGAGCGCTGTGCCGGCAAGGGTTCTCGGGCGGTGCTGTTCGTCGAGAACCCGCACCCGCTCGGACTGCCATCCTTCCCGACCGGGCACTGGCGGCCGGTGTTCGAAGCGTGCAACGAGACCGGCCTGCTGCTGTCGATGCACATCGGCACGTCGTCCGGACTCATCCGTCCGTCTCCCGAGACCACGCCGTCGGTCGGCATCGCGCTGTGCGGGATCAACTCGATGAGTGCGGTCGGCGACCTGATCTTCAGCGGCGTCTTCAACGGCCTGCCCGACTGCCGTGTCGCGTTGTCGGAAGGTGGCGCCGGATGGGTGCCCTACGTTCTCGAACGGCTCGACTACACGTGGGAGCGAAGTCGGTACGAGGGCCTGGAGAACACCTCGCCACCGTCAGAGGTGTTCGCGGAGCACGTCTGGGTGTGCATGATCTCGGACCGATACGCCATCCGGAACCGTGATCTGATCGGGGTCGACAAGATCATGTGGGAGGCGGACTTCCCGCACAACGACTCGAACTGGCCGAACAGCCGCAAGATCTTGGCCGAAGCGCTCATCGACGTCCCCGACGACGAGGCGCGGCGCATGGCCGAGCTCAACGCCCGTGAGCTCTACCGGTTCCCCCGCACGTGACCGGCGTGCGGCTCTCGGTCTCACTTCCCACGTACGCTGCCGAAGCTCCCGGAGACTGGGACCATGTCTTCGACGTTGCTCGGGCCGCCGACGAGGCCGGCATCGACCGGGTCGTCGTTTCCGACCACGTGGTGTTCGGCGAGGACCTGGAGGCCTACGGCCGACCCGACACCGGGGGGGTCGAGGGCGGACGGCAGCCAACCAGTCCCGACGGTCACTGGCTCGAGCCGGTGACCGTCCTCACTGCGGTGGGCGCCCGGACCGCACGGGTTCGTCTCGGCACGTACATCCTGCTCGCGGCGCTGCGGCGGCCAGTTGTCCTCGCCAAACAGCTGGCCACTCTCGACGTCCTCTCTCACGGTCGTGTCGATCTCGGAGTTGGCATCGGCTGGCAGCGAGAGGAGTACGAAGCGGCCGGCCTCGACTTCAACGCGCGCGGTCGGTTGCTCGATCACTCGCTCGAGGTCTGCCAGACGCTCTGGCGCGAGCAGCGCGCGAACTTCGCGTCGCCGGAGCTCAGCTTCGAGGCGATCCATTCGATGCCCAAGCCCGTTCAGGCTGGCGGCGTCCCGATCTGGGTGAGCGGCCGCTGCAACAGGCGTGTTGCCCGGCGCCTCGCCCGCTTCGGCAACCGCTGGATCCCGTGGGGCGACGATGCCGCCGATCCCGTGGCCAGCATCCCTCGCATGCGCACGGAAGTCGACGGGGCCGGAGGTGACGGCGCGGCCCTGACTGTTCTGGGCACGCTGCCACTGCCGCGGCCGCAGAACCACTCGCTCGACCTTGGCGCAACCATGGACCGTGTGCCGCGGCTCGTCGAAGCCGGCGTCACCGACTTCCTTGCCCACATACGGGTACCCGATTCCTACGCCGGAGCGCAAGACGTGTACTCGGAGCTGAGTGCCGCCTTCAAAGAGGCCACAGGCGGATGAGCGCGGCTGTGTGGCCGTCGTTCGCCCCTCGCAGGGGCACTCAGGCGCGTCTCCCCGACAGCGCGTCATCGAGTTCGTCGACGACGCGCTTCCAGTGCGCGCGTTGACGCTCGCGTTCCTTCGGGCTGCGCATCCGCTCCTGATGGAAGCGGAGTGTCGTGCCCGCCGCCTTCGGCTCGAGCGTGGCCTGGATGGTGGTCTCGTTGCGGGACTCGCGTGGTCGGTGGGTGAGGCGGATGCGGCGCCGGCTTTCGTAGCCGCGAAGCTCGCCGGTCGCGCCGTCGGCCGCCTCGTACGGCGCGCCGACGGTCGTCGGCAGCGTCATGGCGTCACCCAGCCATAGCTGCACGCCGTCTGCGCTCGTCAGCAGGGCCCGGACGTCGTCGAGCGGGTACGGCAGTGTGCGCGAGACGCCGATCTCCCAGCCGGCGTCTTTGGTGAGTCCGACGGGCACCGTCCACTCCTCCCTGGTGGCGACACGAACCGTATCCGGCGTTGCGGACAGTTCCGGTCCTCGATGGGTGCCACCATGCAAGGATGCTCGACACCTCGGCCCGCCTGTTGCGGTTGCTGTCGCTGCTCCAGAGCAAGCCCGACTGGGCCGGACCCGAACTCGCCGATCGGCTGGGAGTCACCGTGCGCACGGTACGACGCGACGTCGATCGGCTGCGCGCGCTCGGCTACGCGGTCGAGGCGCAGCCGGGCGCGACTGGCGGCTACCGCCTGGGCGTCGGTGCGGCGGTACCGCCGTTGCTGCTCGACGACGAGGAAGCGGCGGCGGTGGCGATCGCCTTGCTCGCGTCGGCGGGTGGCGTCGTCAACGGCATCGAGGAGCCGGCGTTGGCCGCGCTCGCCAAGCTCGACCGGTTGTTCCCGCCGCACCTCCGGGAACGTGTGCGCGCGATGCAGTCCGCGACCGTCCAGTTGAGCCGGCCCGGCGACCTCGACGCCGCGACGCTCGTCACGATCGCGCAGGCGAGCGCGGCTCAGGAACAACTCCGCCTGATCTATGTAGATCGCGAGGGTCGGGAGACGGATCGCCGAGTCGAGCCCTACCGGCTCGTGAGCACCGGGCGGCGCTGGTACCTCGTCGCGCACGATCTCGACCGCCGCGACTGGCGCACGTTCCGCGTCGACCGGATGGCAGACGTGCGCGCGAGTGGTCACCGCTTCCGCCGACTCGACGAGCCTGATGCGGCCAGCCTCGTGAGTCGGGCGGTATCGGTCGCTCCGTACCGTCACACGGCTCGTGTCGCGATCGACGCGCCGGTCGAAGAAGTCGAGCGTCGGTTCCCGCCGACCGTTGGCATCACCGAACCCGACGGACGCGGCGGCGCCCTCTTCACGACCGGCGCTGACCGGCTCGAGGATCTTGTGGGGTATCTCGTCGCGCTCGACCTTCCGTTCGTCGTCCTCGACCCCCCCGAACTCCGTGCGCGCATTCGCCAGATCGGCGCCCGGCTCGCCGACGTCCACCGCTGACTGGGAAGTTTCCCGTCGAGGACCGGCCCTGTCCGCAATCGCCTCTACGGTCGACCCGAACGAGCTGCCACCACAACCGACGACTGAGAGGAGCAACGATGCTCGATCGAGACGGGTATCCCGCCGGAGTGCCGTGTTGGGTCGACACCGCCCAACGCGACCAAAAGGCCGCATCCGAGTTCTACGGTGGTCTGTTCGGGTGGAGCTTCGAGAACCGCCTCCCTGCCGACGCGCCCGCGCAGTACCTCGTCGCGCAGCTGCACGACCGCGACGTCGCCGCCATCGGCCCGCAGATGGATCGGTCCGCGCCGGCGGCGTGGAACACCTACATCTGGGTCGAAAGCGCCGACGCGACCGCCGCCAGGGTGACGGACGCGGGTGGCACCATCGTCGAGGCGCCCTCCGACGTCCTCGACTACGGACGCATGGCCGTGTGTGCCGACCCGGAGGGCGCAAGCTTCAGCCTGTGGCAGGCCGGGACGCACCGGGGCGCGCAACTGGTCAACGAGCCCAACACGTGGGTCTTCAGCGAGCTGCACAGTCGCGACCCCGAGGGCGCCGTCGCGTTCTACGGATCTGTCTTCGGGTGGGAGATAAAGACGTACGAGATGGGCGACTCGTCCTTCTCGATGTTCCTGCTCGCGGGGTACGGCGACTCGCTCTCGGCCCGCGACCCGGAGTTGCGCGAACGCCAGGATGGCGCGCCCGAGCGGTTCGAAGACGTGGTCGCGTGGCTGATCCCGATGACCGACGATCAGCCGGCCGACGTCCCGGCCAATTGGGGCGTGACCTTCGCCGTCGACGACGCCGACGCCGCCGTCGACCGGGCGCAGAGCCTCGGTGCGACCGTCCTGGTGCCGCCGTTCGACGCTCCGCCGGTCCGGATGTCGGTGCTCACCGACCCGCAGGGCGCGACGTTCACCGCCAGCCAGTTCAAGCCCGACGCGTGAGTCGCGGCGCCGGGCCGAAGTTCGGCCCGGTGACCGCCCACGGGCCGAGATTCGGCTCCACGCCACGTGGACCGGTGTGGCGAGACACCTGACCATTCCTGTCAAGGTCCGAGGCCGCTGGAAAACCTCCACGCTCGTACACTGATCAGACCCGGGGTCCCGGAGCCGGCCCGGGCGGAGTCCGAGAAGGGTGAATGGCTGAGCAGATCCCGCTGGTTGAGTACTTGGTGCTCGGCGACGCACCGCACCTGCGGGCGTTCGAGTGCACCGCTTGTGGCGCACGATTCTTTGACCGCCGCAACGCGTGTGCCTCATGTTTCGGCACGGCTTTTCGCGATGTGGATCTCCCGGCCGAGGGCGAGGTGCGCGCGTACACAATCGTTGCGCATGCCGCCCCAGGAATTCCCACGCCGTTCGTCGCCGCCGTCATCGACTGTCGCGGGACGAGCGTGCGTGCAAACGTGATCAACGTTTCGCCCGACCCCGCACAAGTCAGTGTCGGGATGAAGGTACGCCTGGCGACGTACTCGTTGGGTGCTGACGACAATGGTCTGGAGGCCATTGGCTTCGGCTTCGAACCGATCGCAAGTTGAGTCAGGAGCGCTTCGATGAGTGACGACGTCTGGATTCTCGGTATTCACATGACCAAGTTCGGGAAGCACCCGGACGAGGACACGGTCGACCTGGCAGCCGAGGCCGCGCAGGCGGCACTGGCCGACGGCGGCGTCTCCATGGGTGAAATGGGCGTGCTCGCGGCCGGCAACCTGATGGGCGGTGGGCTCGGCATCGGCCAGATGCTCCAGAAACAGATCGGCCAGACCGGCATTCCCGTCTACAACGTCGCCAACGCGTGCGCGACGGGGGCGACTGCGCTGCGTACCGCCATCATGGCGATCAAAGCGGGCGAATGTGACTACGGGTTGGCCGTCGGAGTGGAGAAGCTGGCCGGCGCGGGGCTTCTCGCCGGCGGATCGCGCTCGCCCGACAAGGACGAGTGGACACCGAAGGGCCGGTACGGCGCGGTCGCCGCGCTCGACGGGCGGGTCGGCACCGAGACGATGCCGGGCGTCTTCGCGCAGATCGGCATCGAGTACGGGCACCGGTACGGAGGCACGAGCTTCGAGCTGTTCGCCCGGATCTCCGAGAAGAACCACGCCCACTCGACGCTCAATCCGCTTGCGGCCTACTCGAAGAAGATGAGCCTCGAAGAGATCATGAACGACGTCATGATCGCCTACCCCAACACCCGTCCGATGTGCTCGGCAAACTGTGACGGCGCCGCCGCCGCGGTGGTCGTCTCGGACTCGGCACTCAAGAAGCTCAGCGGCGACCAACAACGGCGCGCGGTCAAGGTGTCGGCGTCGGTGCTCACGACCGACCCGTGGGAAGAGGCCTGTCAGGTCCTGCCCGACGTCAACACGCTCACCCGGAACGCGGCCGAGCAGGCGTACGAGGCGGCCGGGGTGGCGCCGTCAGATCTCGACCTCGTCGAGCTGCACGACTGTTTCGCGACCGCCGAGCTCGTCCACTACGACAACCTCATGCTCTGCGAGCAGGGCGGCGCGGTCGACCTCTTCGAGTCCGGCGCAACCTGGCGGGACGGCACCACGCCCGTGAACGTCTCCGGTGGTCTGGAGTCGAAGGGTCATCCCATCGCGGCGACCGGCATCGCCAACGTGTGGGAGGTCTGTCACCATCTCCGTGGCGAAGCCGGCGATCGGCAGATCGAAGGGGCCCGCGTCGGCCTGGCCCACGTCATCGGACTCGGCTCGGCCTGCGGGGTGCACATCCTGGAGCGCGCGGCCTGATCCCGTCGTCGGCGGTTGGGACGTGGCCGTCTATCGACGTCGCCCGGCCGTCAGCGGATCAGTGGGTCGCGGGGGAGGCCGAGGATCCGCTCACCGATCTGGTTGCGCTTGATCTCCGAGGTCCCTCCTGCAATCGACAGCGCCCGGTTCATCAGGACCAGCGTCCCGGCAATCGCGCCCTCTCCGTCGAAGAACGCGACGTCGGCCCCGGCCAGCTCGGCCATGATCGCGGCCGCTTCGTGCCCGTTCTCCGACAGCACCAACTTGGTGAGGTTGCCTTCCCGACCGGGCTCACCACCGGCGACCGCCCGGTGTGCGCTGCGAACGTTCAGGACCGCCATGGCCTGATTCGTCGAGATGTACCGCCCGACGCGCCCGGCGCCACCAGCGAGACGTTCGGGGTGGGCGTCGAGCGGTGCGATCATCGCCGGTCCCGGCATTGACATCCCGCCCTGTCCGCCGCCGATGCTCACACTCTCGTTGCCCAATGTTGCCCGGGCCACGGTCCATCCGCCGTTGATCGGTCCGACGACGTCGTCGTCGGGAACGAACACGTCATTGAAGAAGACCTCGTTGAACTCTGAGTTCCCCGTGGGCATTTTGAGTCGACGCACCTCGACGCCCTCGGCCTCCATGTCGATCACCATCGTCGTGATCCCGTTGTGCTTGGGAGCGTCGGGATCGGTGCGCACGGTTGCCAAGCCGCGCTTGCTCACGTGCGCGCCGCTGGTCCAGACCTTCTGACCGTCGACCAACCAGCCGCCCTCGACGCGTGTGCCGCGCGTCTTGATGCCGGCCGCGTCCGATCCCGCGTCGGGCTCACTGAACAATTGACACCAGATGACTTCCTGGCTCAGCGCGGAAGGAACCCAACGCGCCACCTGTTCATCGGTTGCGTGCTGGATGAGGGTGAGGATCACCCATCCGGTGATTGCGTACTGAGGGCGCGTGATACCTGCCGCTTCGAACTCCTGCTCGATCACGAGCTGTTCGACGGCGCCGGCATCCCGGCCCCACGGTGAGGGCCAGTGCGGCATGACGTAGCCGGAGTCGATCAGCGCTTGGCGCTGCCCGTCGGCGTCTCGGTGCTTGATGCTTTCGGCGAAGGTACGGACCGCCGCTCGCATCTCTTCGGCCTCCGGCGGGAGGTCCACCGAGCGGGCCCGGACGACGCCCGCCCGCGTGAGATCGGTCACGTCAGTCGCCGCCGCCTCGGCGCCGAGAAGCGCGCCGATCGCGGTGGCGCGTCGGAGATAGAGATGGGCGTCGTGTTCGAAGGTGAACCCGATGCCGCCGTGCACCTGAATGTTGAGCTGGGCGTTGTGCTCGGCCGCCGGCACCGCCAGCGTCGCAGCCATCGCCGCCGTGTACGAGAGCTGGTCATCGCCGCCGGAAGCAGCACGCGCCGCGTCCCAGACTGCGGCGGTCGCCAGCTCGGTCGCCACCAGCATGTTGGCGCAGTGGTGCTTCACAGCCTGGAACGTCGCGATCGGGCGTCCGAACTGCTCGCGCACCTTGGCATACGCACTGGCCATCTCGGTGCACTCGCGCGCGACACCGGTCGCCTCGGCGGCGAGGATCGTCCGCCCGAGATCCACAAGGATCTGGCGCGCACCGGGCAGTATCTCGGCGGTCGCGCCGTCGAGCTGCAAACGCGCCGACCGGCGGGTTGCATCGAGGTTTGGCGGTGTCTCGACGTTCACGCCCACAGCGGTGGCATCGATGACCGCGACATCGTCATCGACCGGAACGAGAAAAAGGCTGGCGATGCCACCGCCCAGCACGATCGCCGAGCCGCTGACCGTGTCTCCGTTGCTCTCGACGGCGCCGGAGAGCGCGATCGCCCCGAGCGTCGAGCCGGCCGCCAGGCCCGGCAGGAGGCGTTGCTTGAGCGCATCGTCAGCGGCCGCGTTGATGACCGCGCTCGCGATCACGGTGGGGACGAAGGGTCCCGGCGCGACGGCCCGTCCGATCTCCTCGACCACCACGACGAGCTCGGGGAGGCCGTACCCGGAGCCGCCGCGATCCTCGGGAACGTGCAGGCCCGGCCAACCCAACCCGCACAGGTCGTCCCAGAACGTGGGCCTGGTCTCCTCGGTCGCCTCGAACAGGGCACGGGCCGCGCCGCGGGCGTCGTGCTTCAGCAGGAAGTCCGACGCGGTGTCTGCAAGAGCGCGATGATCTTCGGTGATCGCTATCGACATTGGTAGCCGTGCACTCTATTGGATAACGGCGCCAGGGCGGGCCCGGCGGGAAAGGAGTCGAGAGGTGGAGATCAAGGGCAAAGCCGCGGTGATCGTCGGCGGCGCGTCGGGAATGGCGCGGGCGTCGGCCGAGATGCTCCGCGAGCGAGGCGCGACAGTGGCGATCCTCGATCTGCCCACGTCGCCGGGCGCGGAAGTCGCGTCGGCGTTGGGCGGATCGTTCCATCCGATCGACATCACCGACGACGAGGGAGCCGAGCGGGTGCTGGCGGAGGCGGTCGAGCAGCTGGGCGGCCTGCACATCGCGGTCAACACCGCGGGTGGCGGCACCGCCATGCGGACCCTCACCAAGAGCGGGCCGCACCCCCTTGCGGAGTTCCGGCGGGTCATCGAGCTCAACCTCGTCGCCGCGTTCAACTTGAACCGCCTCGAGGCCCACCACATGTCGACCAACGACCCCGAAGACGGCGAGCGGGGCGTGATCATCGACACCGCGTCGATCGCGGCCTTCGAGGGCCAGATCGGCCAGGTTGCCTACACCGCATCAAAGGCCGGCATCGCGGGCATGACGCTGGTGATGGCGCGGGACCTCGGCAGCCTCGGAATTCGCGTCGTGTCCATCGCGCCGAGCCTGTTCAGCACCGGAATGACCGAGGGAATTCCTGACGAGATGAGCGAGGCGCTCACGAAGGACGCCGCGTTCCCGAAGCGCATGGGCCGGCCCGACGAGTACGGGCGGCTAGCCGTCGCCATCGTCGAGAACCCGATGCTCAACGGCTCGACGATCCGGCTCGACGCCGGCCAGCGGTTCGCGCCGAAGTAGCCAGGATCAGAGGGATAAAGCATGGCGCGAGTCGATGACACGTTGGCGGCCGACGACTACGACGAGTTCGGTCTGCTGCACGAGAACGCCGAAGAGTGGGGCCTGCCGTTCGCCGGGCGGCCGCCGGTGGAACGACAGACATTCGAGCTTCCCTCGGGTGACGAGCTCTCGTACATCCGGTGGGGGACTGAACCGGCCGAGATCGTGTTCCTCCACGGCGGCGGTCAGAACGCACACACCTGGGACACGGTCGTGCTCGCGCTCGGTCGTCCCGCCGTCGCCGTCGACCTGCCCGGCCACGGCCACTCGTACCGGCGGCCCGACCGCAACTACCTGCCCTGGTCCAACGCGGCCGCGGTCGCGACGATGCTCGAGCAGGTCGCACCAAATGCCGCCGCGATAGCCGGCATGTCGCTGGGCGGGGCCACGACGATCCGACTGGCGGCGACGCGACCCGACTTGTGCCGGAGCGCGGTCATCGTCGACGTCACCCCGCAGATCAACGATCCGGCGCGGGAGCTGACGACGACGGAGCGGGGTTCGGTCTCGCTCATCATGGG
>JBOGFL010000409.1:0-1623 GCA_050743285.1 Acidimicrobiia bacterium | reverse complement strand
CTTTCTTGCGGGTTGTATTCGGAACCGTGGAACAGTCTAGGGAAGGTCAGCGCATTCTCAGGGAAGGACGACGACCTGTGCGGCGAACACGAGACCGGCGCCGAAGCCGATCTGCAGCGCGAGTCCGCCCGCGAGCTCGGGGTGCTCGGCCATCAGGCGGTGGCTGGCCAGCGGGATCGATGCGGCCGAAGTGTTGCCCGTGGTCTCGATGTCGCGCGCGATCACCGTGGTCTCGGGCAGCTTCAACTGCTTGGCGAACTCGTCGATGATGCGCATGTTCGCCTGGTGAGGGATGAACGCGGCGATGTCGGTGGGCTCGACGCCCGCTCGGTCGAGTGCCTCGCGGGCGACCTTTGCCATCTCCCAGACCGCCCAGCGGAAGACCGTCTGGCCCTCCTGGCGGAGCGTGGGCCAGGGCACCTCGCCGTCGCGGAACTCGGTGAGTGTGGCGTTCATGCCCACGGCGTCGGCCTTCGAACCGTCCGAACCCCAGACCGCCGGAGCGATGCCCGGCGTGTCGCTCGGGCCGATCAGCGCAGCGCCAGCCCCGTCGCCGAGGAGGAACGAGATGCTGCGGTCGGTCGGGTCGACGACGTCGGAGAGCTTCTCGGTGCCGATCACCAGGGCGTAGCGCGCAGTGCCGGCCTTGATCAGCGCATCCGCCTGGGCGATCGCATACGCGTAGCCGGCGCAGGCCGCGTTGATGTCGTAGGCCGCAGCCGGGTTCGCACCCACCCGGTCGGCGACGATCGCCGAGACCGACGGGGTCTGCTTGGGGTTGCTGATCGTCGCGACGATCACCAGGTCGAAAAGGTCGGCCGGAACGCCGGACTTCTCGAAGGCCTCGGCTGCCGCGGTGGTCGCGAGGTCGATCGCGTCGGTGCCCTTGTCTGCGCGGGCACGGGTGATGATGCCGGTGCGCTGACGGATCCACTCGTCGCTGGAGTCGATCGGCCCGATCAGATCCTCGTTCGGCACGGCGTTCTCTCCGCGGGCGGCGCCGTAGGAGTAGATGCGGGTGTAGGCGGGACCGGTGACCTGGGCGAGGGTGACGCTCATGCGGCTTCTCCGTTCAGCAGCGCGACGGCTGCATCAAGATCTTCGGGGGTCTTCACCGCGACGGTCGGCACGCCGCGGAGGCCGCGCTTGGCGAGCCCGACCAGGGCGCCGGCGGGGGCGAGTTCGATCACTCCGGTCACTCCGGCGTCGGCGAAGGACTGCATGCACAGGTCCCAGCGCACGGGTGAGGAGACCTGGTCGACGAGGTAGCTGAGCGCCTGGCCGCCGTCCGCCACAGCGGAGCCGTCGCGGTTGGTCCACAGCGTGATGTCGGGGTTCGCGGGCGCGACGTCGGCGACGGCATCGCGGAGGGCGGCGACCGCGGAGGCCATGTACCGGGTGTGGAACGCGCCGGCCACCTGGAGCGGGACGACGCGGGTGCCCTTGAGGGGCTCTTCCGCGAGAGCGGCGAGAGCCGGGAGAGCGCCCGCGACCACGATCTGTCCGCCGCCGTTGTAGTTCGCGGGGGAGAGGTCGAGCTCGGCGAGGCGGGCGAGGAGGGCTTCCTCGTCGCCGCCGAGGACCGCGCTCATGCCGGTCTGCTCCTGGGCGGCGGCATCGGCC
>JBOGFL010000408.1:0-9257 GCA_050743285.1 Acidimicrobiia bacterium | reverse complement strand
GGGTACGGTTGAGCCGGTGTCGAAGAAGACCCGGAAGCGCAAGATCCGAGCGCGGAAGAACAAGGCCAACCACGGCAAGCGGCCCAACGCCGGCCGCCGCTAGATCGGCGTAGTGGCCGACGAGGCGGGGGGCCTCGACGCCACCGCCCAGGCGGAGCTGGTCCGGCGCGGGGAATGCACCGCCGCCGAGCTCGTCGATGCCGCGATCGCGCGCGCCGAGGCGCTGAACCCGCAGCTCAACGCAATCATCCACCCGCGTGACGCGGCCGCCCACGATGAAGCCAGCGGTGAGCTGCCGGCAGGGTCGTTCACCGGGGTTCCGATTCTCGTCAAGGACGCGGTGTGCCAGGAGGCGGGCCAGCCGTACCACCTCGGGATGCGCTTTCTGCGTGACCGGGGCTGGCGGGCCGACACCGAC
This sequence comes from Acidimicrobiia bacterium, assembly GCA_050743285.1. Classification (GTDB taxonomy): domain Bacteria; phylum Actinomycetota; class Acidimicrobiia; order IMCC26256; family JACDBD01; genus JBOGFL01. The sequence continues at coordinate 8,839 of JBOGFL010000408.1, read as the reverse complement.
AGCGAGCTCGCCCTTCGCTTCCGGCGAGCCGGCTTCGTCTCCATCGGGCGGACGAACACGCCCGAGCTCGCGACCTCGCTGACCACCGAGCCGCTCGCCTACGGAGCGACGCACAACCCTTGGGACCTCAGCCGGTCGCCGGGCGGCTCCAGCGGCGGGGCGGCGGCCGCGGTCGCCGCCGGTCTGGTTCCCGCCGCGCACGGGAACGACATGGGTGGTTCGATCCGGATCCCCTCGAGCGCGTGTGGGCTGGTCGGCCTCAAGCCAACGCGCGCCCGGACGTCGGTCGGTCCCCACCACGGCGAGTATTGGGGCCCGTTGACGCACGAAGGAGTACTCACCCGCTCGGTGCGGGACACGGCCGCGATCCTCGACGCGATCGCGGGTCCGGCGCCCGGCGATCCCTACACCGCCCCGGGGTGGTCGCGGCCGCTGGCCGAGGACGTGGGCACCCACCCAGGACGGCTGCGCATCGGATATAGAACGCGCGTCCCACGCATGGATCGCGACGCCCATCCCGAGGTCTGCGCGGCGGTCGCGGCAACGACGCGGTTGCTCGAGGCAGCCGGACACGATGTCGAAGAGGGGTCACCGCCGCTCGACGAGATCGATTCACTGGGTTCGTTTTTGACGATCACGGGCGTGCACATCGCGACCGAGCTCGACCGCTGGTCCGCGCGTACCGGCGACCCGATCGGCGCCGACGACGTCGAGACGTTCAACTGGACGTTCGCCGAGATCGGACGCGCCACATCCGGGTCCGGGTACATGGCCGCCCTCGACGACCTGCACGAACAGGGTCGCCGGTTGGCTTCGTGGTGGGCCGGCGGCTTCGACGTGTTCGTTTCTCCGACGATCAGCGATCTTCTTCCCGAGCTCGGGGTGTTCGGCCCCGACGCCGACCTGTCGGTGACGCTTCCCCTCATGACCGAGCTGGCCCAGTTCACGCCGCCTTGGAACCTGACCGGCCAACCCGCGATCTCACTGCCGATGCACTGGACCCCCGATGGGCTCCCGGTTGGAGTGCAGCTGGTCGCGGCCTACGGACGGGAGGACATCCTCATCCGCGTGGCCGCGCAACTCGAGCAGGCACAGCCCTGGATCGATCGGCGACCGTCCCTCGGGGCCGTCTGAGCGTCAGTCACGCGCAGAGTTTGGGACGTTCACGTCGATGATCGCGTCGACAACAGTTGCCCTCGGCGTCGTCTTGAACCTCGACGGCGCTACCGTTCAGTGGAGAGCGCCGCACGGTCGCGTGCCGGATAGGTGAGGTACAGCAGGACGGCAGCAAGCACCGGTTGCAGCACGAGCGAGCCGACGATCGCGACGGCGTCGGCGGCGTCGAACGGATCGGTGTGGCGAGCGTGGTACACGGTGTGCAGGACCCCCGACAACATCCACGCGAGCAGGACCGACCGCACCAGCGGGCGCGACAGCGTGACCGCGGCGGCGATGGTGACGACGGCCAGAGCGAGGTAGAGCTCGCCGACATCGCGCACGAGGTGCTCGTTGTACGGACCGTCGGGCGCGATCCACGTGCGCCCGAACCCGGGGAAGTCGTCGTAGAACGAGCGGGGCGTCAACGCAGCCCACGCGCCGGTGAGCAGGGCCGACAGGCCCAGGAACCAGACACCTATTCGCAGAACGGTCTCACGCACTGGTTGTCCCCTTCTCGGCCGCCGCCACTGCGGTCCAACCTTCCCGCGCGCTTCGGTAGGCAGGTGACCAGTTCGTCGCGGTTCGGAATCTGGCGTTCGCGACCCGCTGCGAGGCGAGCAGCAGCCCGGCGTTCTTGCCCGCGAGCATCTTGAGCACCCAGCCCGGGGTCACCCGCAACTTCGGCAACTCGAACGCGGCGGAAAAGGCGTCGAGATACTCACGGCGGGTCAGGGGCTCGTCGTCGCCGACGTTGTAGATGCCGGCGGGCGCGTCGATGGCGGACGCGACCGCGGCGCCGGCGTCATCGACGTGGATCGACGCCATGTAGGCACCGGCGCGACCGGCGAGCATCGAGGCCCGCCACCGGGCCATGCGGAGGCCCTGGTCGATCATCCGATTGTCGGGGCCGTAGAAGAGGCCGAAGCGCAGGACGACGCCGCGGTGCCCGTCGTCGGTGAAGTCGGTGGCGATCCGCTCCCCTTCGAGGGTCGGGACCACGAGTGGTCCGGCCGCGAGGACGGGGACGTCCTCGTCGATCCAGTCGGCGCCGCAATCGGGATAGATGAACGTGATCGATTCCTTGATCAGCAGCCGGGTGTCCGCGGCCCGGGCGGCCGCGACGAGATTGCGCGTCGCTTCCGTCCGCAGGCGGTTGTTGTCTTCCCACGCCGACTTCCGCATCGCTTGGCGCATTGCCGGGATGTGCGTCGCGAGGTGCGCGATCCCTTCACTGCCGGCGACCGCGTCGCGCACTGCGTCGGGGTCGAACAGATCGACCGGCACCGGTTCGGCGCCGGCGGCGCGGACGGTCGCGGCCTTGCCCTCGGTGCGAGCCACGGCCCTCACCTCGTGCCCGGCCGCCACCAGTTGGGGAACCGCGGCGCGTCCGATGGCCCCGGTCGCGCCGGTGACGAAGATCTTCACGACAGAACCTCCTGCATCCAGGTGGCACCCTTGGCGAGCGCGACCGGTGATGCCTGTTCCATGACCGTGCCCGCGAGGTCCCCGACAGTGGTGGCGGCGAGCTCGGCGCGCCAGACCGCGTCGGCCCGGTCCATCAGCACATGGATCGAGCACGGGACCCGGTACTCGCGCGCGTCGACTGAGGCCGGGCCCCGGCGCCGGATCTCGGTGCAGCGGAAGGCGGGCTCCGCGCCGTCGATGGCCTCGACGACCTCGAGCACCGTGATGTCGGCGGCGGAACGGGCGAGGCGATAGCCGCCGCCGGGCCCCTGGGTCGCCTCGAGGATCCCGGCGCGCGAGAGCGCCTGCAGGTGCTTCGCCATGTAGGCGGCGGGCACGCCGTGGTACTCGGCGAGGCGGGCGGTCGGCAGGGTCGCGTCGGAGGGCAGGAACGCGAGCACGACCGCCGAGTGCAACCCCCACTCGACCCCTTCCGATATCCGCATATCTCGGATACTAACTATCCGGATATTCGGTGTCCAGGCCTACCGCCCCATGCGGCGGGCCTGGAGTCAGAGCCGGTCGATCAGCAGCGCCTGCACCGAGCGGCCGATGCGCCCCTCCTCGTCGTACAGCGCCGACTCGGCCAGGCCGACGCCGACAGGCTCGGCGTGGGTCAGCGCGTCGAGGCAGACCCACTCCCCCCGGGCCGGGCGGTGCACGGTGACGGTGAGGTCGGGGTTGATGAACAGGAAGCGGCCGCGTTCGAAGGCGGCGCTCACGCCGTTGCCGAAGTCGGCGGCGGCCGCGACCCGCACGAGGGGTGAAGGCTCCTCACCCGCGACCATCGGGACCGCGAGGCGGAACCACATTGATGCCGGCCCCGGCTCGAACCACGTGCCGCGCGCCAGGCGCATCTCGAAGGCGGACCAGAACCGCAGCCCCTCGACCCACATCTCCCGATCGGTGAGCACTTTCGATTGGTTCGGGGCGGGGAGATCGGGCGGCAATCCCTCGGGCCCGGCCCGCGGAAGATCGAGGTCGGCGGTGCGGAGGCGGAGGGCGCGCGCCAAGACCACGATGTCATCGCCGGACCGCACGCGCGCTTCCACAACCTGCACCTTCTTGCCCGGTCGCACGAGTTCGGTCTCGAGCGTGAGCGGCGCGAGCGGAACCGGCTTCAGAAGCTCGAGTGTGAGGCGGGCAACGAAGGTCGGACCGGGCTCCAGTCGCTCGATCGCGTCGGCTACAAGGCCTGCCGGCGCGCCGCCATGTTGGGCCTCAGCCGACCACGGGCCGCGCGCCAACGCGGTCGGGACGTAGCGCTCACCGTCGCGAATGAACACAGCCTCGGGCGTCGACACGGTCGAAGAGCGTAAGGTTTCACGCGCATGCCGGTCGACCCGTTGCTCCCCGACCGCGTCGCGCTGATCACCGGTGCCGGATCGGGGCAGGGGCGCGCCGCGTCGCGGCTCTTTGCCCATCACAGTGCGCGCATCGCCGTCGTCGACATCAACGACGAGGGTGCGGGCGAGACCGTCAAGCTCGTCGAAGAAGCGGGCGGTGAGGCGTTCGCCCTGCATGCCGACGTCTCCCTGCGAGCCGACGTCGACAGGATGGTGGAGGCGACGCTCGAGCGCTTCGGCCGCCTCGACGTCCTGTACAACAACGCCGCCATCCAAATGTCGGGGCGGCTCGTCGAGTGCACCGAAGACCAGTGGGACATCACCATCGCCACCAACCTCAGCGCCATCTTCTGGGCGTGCCGGGCCGCGATCCCGCATATGCGGACGGGAGGCGCGGGAAGCATCATCAACACCGCCTCCACCCTCGGGCTCATCGGTTCCGAGGGCTACGCCGCCTACGGCGCGGCCAAGGCGGGACTGGTCGCGCTCACTCGCCAGATCGCGACCGACTACGGGCCGGAAGTGCGCGCCAACGTCGTCGCGCCCGGGTCGATCGATACCCCGCGGTTCCGCAAGGTGGCGGCCGAGATGCCGGATGGCGACGGGTTCATCGCCGGGCTCGAGCAGACGATCCCCCTCCACCGGCTGGGCCTCGCGACCGACATCGCCGGCGCCGCGCTGTTCCTGGCCAGTGACCTGTCGGCGTACATCACCGGCGCGGTGGTTCCCTGCGACGGCGGACTGGCGGCGTTCCGATGAGCGGGCGGGTCGTTGTGATCACCGGGGGCGCGTCCGGGCTGGGCGCGGCCATGGCCGATCGGCTCGCCGGTGACGGCGACACCGTGATCGTCGCCGATGTCGACGGCGACCGCGCGCGTGATGTCGCTCATGCGATTGCCGAGCAGGGCAACACCGCCGACCACGCGACCGTCGACGTCACCAAAGCAGGCGAGGTCTCCGGCCTGTTCGACGCGGTCACGGGTGCGCACGGGCGCCTCGACGGGCTGGTCTGCAGCGCTGCGATCGAGACGCGCTCCGGCGTTGTCGACTGCACCGACGAGGAGTGGCAGCAGGTTCTCGACGTCAACCTCAAGGGCCCGTTCCTTTGCATGAAGTATGCAATCCCCAAGCTGGTGGAGGGGGGTGGCGGATCGGTCGTCGTGCTCGGCTCGACACTCGCCCACATCGGGTCGCCCGGCTTCGCGGCCTACTGCGCGTCAAAGGGCGCGCTCGTGAACCTCGCCAAGCAGGCCGCGATCGAGCACGCGTCGGACGGCGTGCGCGTCAATGTCGTGTCGCCGGGGGCGTGCGAGGTCGGGTTGTTCATGCGCGTGGCCGATGAAGCTCCGGACCCGCGGGCGCTCAAGGACATGGTTGCGAGCCGCACGCCCATGGGGCGACTGGGCCGAGTCGACGACGTCGTCGCAACTGTCGAGTTTCTGCTCGGCGACGGCTCTGCATTCATCTCCGGTGCCGCGATCCCTCTCGATGGCGGCTTGGCCGCGCGCCGCCAATGAGACGGATGGCCGCCGGTGCCACGCTCATCGCGTTGAGTCTCGTGGCCTGCGACAGCGACGGAACCACCACCGACGCCACCGACGCCACCAATCCGGTCGCGGCTGTCGCCCTGCCTCCCGACTCGCAAGATTGCGTCTCCGACGACCAGGCACCGGTGTCGTGGGACCAGGCCCGCAACCCGGTGATCTCCCTGCCGGACCAGGCGCTGAAGAACGAGACCGTAACCGTCATCGACGGACGGTGGTACCTGATCACGAGCTACCGCTTCGAGGACGAGCGCGTCGGCAGTGTGCTATTCGAGAGCGACGGCCTCGCCACCTGGACACAGAGGGAGGCGCGGCTTCCCGACGACAACTCGCCAAATCTGACGCGCGAAGGAGGCGGCAACTACGTCCTCACGTTCCAAAGCGTCGACACCGGCGGCGCCACCCGGCTCTACTACCGAACTTCGCCCGACTTGGTCACGTGGTCCGACCGGCGGCCGCTGTTCCCGGACGCCTTCCCCGGTCAACGGCTGATCGACCCCGGCCTCGCGCACACCGCCAACGGGCTCTTCCTCATGTTCAAGCGGGGTGAGCGCGACGGACCGCAGTTCAGCGAGGTGGCGTGGTCGGAATCCGGGGACCTCGACGGCCCGTGGGAACTCCTCGGCGAGCCCGACACCAAGCCGCTGGAGGACTTCCAGTTCCTCGTCATCGATGGCGCTTGGCACGTGCTGGGCACCGAGATCCCGATCGTGCACGTCCCGGTGCTGTACCGGCTCGTCGGCGACCCCGCCGACCCCGAGTCGTGGTTGCACTGGGAGGAGGTCGGACGCTTCGAGATCCCCGAAGAGAGCTGGAACGAGGGCGCGACACCGGGCATCACCCACGAGACCGCCAACGCCTCGTTCTTGTGCGATGCGCGCGCGGCCGACGGGTACTTCTACCTGTTCTACGGGGGCAGCACCGAACTCGACACGTTTGCCGGCCGGGGGCACGCCAAGATCGGTGTCGCCCGGTCCCGCGACCTCCAGACGTGGGAAGTACCGCCCGGCTGACCCCGACGGGGGTCGCTAGCCCATTCGCGTGACCGTCGACGTGCCGTAGCGGCGCGCGACCAGCTCCTTGATCCCGGACGGGAACCGGCCGTGGGCGGCGGTGTGTGACGCGACGAGCTCCCGTTGCGCGGCGGTGTCGCCCGCGAACGCGCGCACGCAGCGCTCGGGCTCCGCGTTGGCCAGCGCCAGGATGGCACCCGGGCATCCGAGTGGGCCCGCGAACGACAGCAACGCCGACGACCCGGCGTAGAGTGGACCGCCCCACTCGACAAGCTCGAGGAGCAGGCGGTCGGGATCGCCCGACGAGTCCTTGCACCCGGCCACGGGCAGGTCGGCGAGGACAGCGACCGGTATCCCGGGTGGGGCCACCGCCGGGTAGTGGTAGGCGAAGACGGGGACTGCGCCGGCGGCCTTGGCGACGGCGTCGTAGTAGGCCCGCACGTCGGCGGCGCCGGGCGGCGACAGCGTCAACACCGCGTCCGCGCCGTGTTCGACCGCATCGGTCGTCAGCGCAACTGCCTGGCGCGCCGACGGCGCGCCGGTGCCTGCGAGCACGGGCACGTTGTCGGGGACCGCTTTGCGCGCCGCTTCCAACAGGGAGATGCGCTCGGCCGGGTGCAGCGCCGCCGCCTCACCCGTGCTTCCGGCGACCACCACCGCGCTCATGCCGGACTCGACGAGCGCGGCCGCGTGCTCTGCCGTGGCCGGGGCGTCGATCGCGCCGTCGTCGTCGAACAATGTCACCAGCGCGACGCCGACTCCGGTGAACACGACCACGCGTCGAAGCTAGCCCGATTCTCGCGACCTGCCGCGAGGTAAGGGCTCCGTCGTGGGAGGATCGGGGTTGAGACTGCGCTGATTTCGGAGGCCTGGGCCGCTCCACATGCTTTTCCCGACGATCACGTTCGCGATCTTCGTCATGGTCGTCCTTCCCATCAGCTGGCTGCTGCTGCCTGGATCGCAGCGGTGGAAGATCTTCATGCTCGCCGCCAGCTACTACTTCTACGGGTACTGGAACTGGCGGTTCGTCGGCCTGCTCGTCCTCTCGACCCTCGTCAACCAGGGCCTCACCAAGTGGCTACACCGCACCGAGCAAGAGGCAGCCCGGAAGGGCATCGTGATGCTCGCGGTCGCCGCGAACATCTCGTTGCTCGCGTACTTCAAGTACCGCGGCTTCTTCGTCGACTCAGCCAGCGACCTGCTGAACGACATCGGCCTCGACGTTTCGCCGCAGATCGTCTCGCTCACGCTGCCGGTCGGTATCTCGTTCTTCACGTTCCAAGCCCTGAGTTACGTGCTCGACGTCTACCGGCGCAGCTTCGATCCGGTCCGGACCATCGACTTCGCGGTCTACCTCTCCTTCTTTCCTCACGTGGTAGCGGGTCCGATCGTGCGGGCGGCCGAGTTCATTCCCCAACTCTGGCAACGGCACGATCCCAGGAAGATCGACGCCAGCCGGGCCTTCTTCCTCATCTTCGGCGGACTGTTCAAAAAGGTGGTGCTGGCGAACTTCCTCGGCGTCGAGATCGTCGACAACGTATTCGGCACCCCGAAACAGTTCAGTGCGCTCGAGATCCTGGTCGGGATCTACGCGTACGCGGTGCAGATCTATTGCGACTTCAGTGGTTACACCGACATCGCCATCGGGATCGCACTACTTCTCGGTTTCCGTTTCCCCCAGAACTTCGACGCCCCGTACACATCAGTGTCCATCCAGGACTTCTGGCGTCGTTGGCACATGACCTTGTCACGGTGGCTGCGGGACTACCTGTACATCCCGTTGGGCGGTAACCGCGGCACCAGCGTGGCGACATACCGCAACCTCATGCTCACGATGGTCCTGGGCGGGCTCTGGCACGGCGCGGCGTGGACTTTCGTGGCATGGGGCGCCATCCACGGTGGTGCGCTCTGTGTCGAACACGCCCGTCGCGAGCACCGGATTCGCAACAACCTGCCCGAGCCGAAGGACACGAGGGGGCGCCGCTTCTGGCAACGGTTCGTGACGTTCCAGATCGTGTGCCTGGGCTGGGTGTTCTTCCGATCCGACTCCTTCGACACCGCGTGGACGATCCTCACCCGGCTGGTCACCGCCTGGAGCCTCGACAACTCGGCCATAAAGCTCTCGATCCTGCTCGCGCTTGCGGTGGGAATCGGTACCCAATACCTGCCGGCACCCGCGATCGGTCGCTTCATGGCGCAGTTCTCGCGGCTGACGCCCGTGATGCAAGGCCTCGCGCTGGGTTTCGTGCTCCTGTTCATCGACGTCCTCGGTCCGCAGGGCGTCGCCCCGTTCATCTACTTCCAGTTCTGATGG
>JBOGFL010000407.1:0-5411 GCA_050743285.1 Acidimicrobiia bacterium | reverse complement strand
CTCCAATTCGATGACCGTGCACGAGCGGCCGTTCGGTCGCTACTTCGAGGACTTCGAGCCCGGCGACGTGTACAAGCACTGGCCGGGCAAGACGATCACCGAGTACGACGACCATCTCTTCTGCCTCATCACGATGAACCACCACCCGCTCCACATGGACGCGTGGTACGCGGAGCAGGAGACGCAGTTCGGCAAGAACGTCGTCGTCGGCAACCTCGTCTACTCGGTGGTGCTCGGGATGAGCGTGCCCGACGTGAGCGGTGCCGCCATCGCCAACCTCGAGGTCGAGGAGCTCCGCCACCAGCGGCCGACGTTCCACGGCGACACGATCTACGCCGAGACCAAGGTGCGGGAGAAGAAGGAGAGCCAGAGCAAACCCGACCGGGGCGTCGTGACCGTCGAGACTCGCGGATTCAACCAGCGGGGGGAAGAGGTCTGCTACTTCCGCCGCAAGATGATGGTGCCCAAGCGCGAGGCGGCGCCGCCCCGCCGGCGCCCGTACACCTCACCCGAGTAGCGCGTGTGGCGCCGGCCGCCCCCTGCCGGTTCTGCCAGATCGTGGCGGGGGAGTCGGCCGCCGAGATCGTCCACGAGACCGCGGACATGGTCGCGTTCCTCGATCACCGGCCGCTCTTCCCCGGCCACACGCTCGTCGTGCCCCGCGCCCACGTCGAGACGCTGCCCGACCTCCCACCGGGTCTCATCGGCCCTTACTTCACCGAGGTGCGGCGCCTTGCCGCGGTGATCCCGCCCGCGCTCGACGCCGAGGGCACGTTCGTGGCCATGAACAACGTCGTCAGCCAGAGCGTTCCCCACCTGCACACCCACGTGGTGCCCCGCCGTCCCAAGGACGGGTTGCGGGGCTTCTTCTGGCCCCGCCGCCGCTACGAGAGCCCCGAGGAGGCCGCCGCCGCCGGTGCCGCCATCCGCCGGGCGCTGGCCTCGAGTCCATGATCCTGCGATGAGATCCTGCTATGATGTAATCTTGTAATCATAGGTCGACGGGATCGGAGGGCACGATGGACCAGGGCACGCTCCAAGGTTGGTTCGCCGGACGGCTGCCGGCCGACTGGTTCGCCGGCGCGCCCGCGGTCGAGACCGATCGCGACGAGATCCTCGTCGTCGGCGAGCTCGCCGAGCCCGAGCTCGGCGCGGGGTCCGACGACGACACCCGCGCCGCCGCCCGCGCCGCCCGGATCGAGGGCTTCCGCGAGGACACGCGCAGCCAGCGCATGCGAATTGCCGACGAGGCCGAGCGCCGGTTCGGGCGCAAGGTCGCGTGGGGTGCCCACTGCGGCGACGCGCAGGCGGTCTTCACCAATCTCAGTGTTCCCGTGATGACCCGGCTGCGCATGTCCGAGCGCCGTGTTCTCGACACGCTCGTCGACAGCGGGGTCGCCCGGAGCCGCAGCGAGGCGCTGGCGTGGTGCGTCCGCCTCGTCCGCGAGCACGCCGACGACTGGCTCGACCGCCTGCGGGAGGCGCTGGTGGAGGTCCGCCGGGTCCGCGCCGACGGCCCCACCGGCACGGAAGACTGAGCGACGGCCCCAACTGTTCACCATGAGTTTCCGGAAGGGTCCGGTACGGGTATTCTCCTGACGTGCCGGGGGGGACGGTCACCTTCTATGGGGTACGGGGCTCTACCCCGTGCGACGGGCCCGAGCTCGTGCGCTATGGCGGCAACAGCTCGTGTTGCGCCCTCGAGGTGCCGGGCGAGCCGCCGGTGGTCTTCGACCTCGGTACCGGCGTGCGCTCTCTCGGTGAGTCCCTCGGCGCCCGGGGTGAGGCCGACGGCTTCCGGGGCGTCGTCCTGCTCACGCACCTCCACTGGGACCACACGATGGGCTTTCCCTTCTTCAAGCCCCTTCTGTGTGGCGACGGTGTTGTCGACGTCTACGGCCCCCGCCAGCCCGACGGATCGCTGGCGGAGGTCTTCAGCCAGCTCATGCGCCAGCCGTTCTTCCCGATCAACCCCGAAGACCTTCCCGGCGACGCCCACTTCCACGGCGCCGGCGACGACGACTTCGGGCACGGGCACGCCAAGGTCCGTTCCCGATGGGTCCGCCACACCAGCCCGACGCTCGGGTTCCGCGTCGAGACCGACGGCATCTCGGTTGCATACATCTCCGACCACGGGCCCGGCTGCACCGACGATGCCGACGACCACGTTCCGGCCGACGTGCTCGACCTCGCCGACGGCGTCGACCTCCTGATCCACGACTCGCAGCACACCGCCGACGAGTACGAGACGAAGCGGCACTGGGGCCACTGCACGGTGGACTACGCGTTGCACGTCGCCCGCGAAGCCGGCGCCCGACAACTCGCCCTCTTCCACCACGATCCGAATCACTCGGACCGCGACATCGATCGCATCCTCTTGTACGCGCGCGACCTCGCCGCGCAACGGGGCGGCCCCGATGTCATCGCCGCGAGCGAAGGATGCAGCGTTCAGCTCGGCATCTGAGCCGGTCCTAAGCTCGACCCCGTGACCGAGGACGAACCGGATCTTCTGCTGTCCCCCGACGAGGCCGACTTCCGTACCGTCCTCGGCCACTTCGCCACCGGCGTCACGATCATCACCGCCATGGACGGCGACGAGCCGGTCGGTGTCTCGGCCAACTCCTTCACGTCGGTGTCGCTCGATCCGCCTCTCGTGCTCTTCTGCGTCGCCAAGTCGTCGACCACGTGGCCGCGCATCGAGCGCGCCCGCCGGTTCGCGGCGAACATCCTCGCCGACCACCAGGAAGAGGTCTGCAAGGTGTTCGCGACACGGGGTATCGACCGTTTCGCCGCCGTCGACTGGCACCGGGGCGTGTCGGGTTCGCCGATCCTCGAAGATGTCCTCGCCTACGTCGACTGCATGATCGACGCCGAGCACGACGCCGGCGACCACCTCATCGTCGTCGGCCAGGTCCTCGACCTGGCCGTCACCTCGGAAGGCGGGCCGCTCCTGTTCCACCGGGGTAGCTACTTCTCGTTCCGTCCCGACTGAGGCGGCGGTGGCCTCGCTCGCACTCGCGGCCCGGCTCGTGGTCGCGGCCGCCTTCCTCGTCGCGGGCGTCTTGAAGCTCCGAGCCGGGCGCGCGCTGCGCCCGCAGGTGGCCGCCTTCGGCGTTCCCACGGCGGCGGCACCCGCGGTCGCAATCTTCCTGCCGCTCATCGAGCTGACCGCCGGGCTGGCGTTGCTCGTGTTCGTGCGATCACCGATTCCGGCATGGATCGCCCTTGGGCTCCTCGCCGTCTTCACCGGCGCGGTGGCCGCGAACCTCGCGAACGGACGCCACGTTCCATGTCCCTGCTTCGGCACATCGATCAGCGACGTCTCGGCCGGCACACTCCTGCGCAATGGATGGCTGCTCGTCCTCGCCGTGGTCGGGACCGCCGGCATCGCGGGGGCGACCATCGGTGCCACGATGGCCTGGGCCGTCGGCCTCGGCCTGGTGACGGTCGTGCTCCTCCGTCGGCCCTGAGCCCGCCCCTTCCCCGCTCACCACCCTTGCAACGAGGGCGCCTTCGGCGCGCCGTAGCCTGCCCCAATGGCCACGGTCACCGAGTCGCCGGTCATCGAGAATGTGTCGGCCGAATCACAAGTGTTCGACGACGATCGGCAACGGGTCGATCTGAACCCGTGACCGCGCCGGTGATCGTGCTCGTCGGTTCCGACGGCGATGCGCTCGGCCGGCTCGCCGCCGAGCTCGAGAGCGAGGGCCGGCGCGTCGCGGTGTTCGTCGGCGATCCCGCTGCCGAGGCCGACCGCGCCGCGCTCCGCGAGATGCTTGCCGAGCTGTATCCCGCGAGGGAACAGCCGGCGCCGCGGTCGCGGAGCTGACAGCCGTGTCATGAGGCGCTGGTAGCCTCAAACCGTCACCCCTGCGCGCGCACCTGACCGGGCAGACGCGGAGGGAGTCGCGGGGAGCGAATGGACGCGGACAAGGAAGCCCGGCGCGCCGGCTGGCGGCTGATGCGTGAGGCCGTACGGCCATATCACGGCTGGGTCACGCTCGGCGTCGCCGCCGGTGTGCTCTGGACCGCGGCCAAGGTCACGGTTCCGCTCCTTGCCGCCGTCGCCATCGACGAGGGCATTCTCGGGAACGACAACGGCAAGCTCGTGCGGTTCACCGCCCTCATGGTCGCGGTCGGGATCGTGCAGGCCGTCAACACCGGGCTCCGCCGGTACGCGGCGTTCCGGATGGCGCTGCGGGTCGAGACCGACCTCCGCGATCGACTCTTCGCGCACCTCCAACGGCTCCACTTTGCATTCCACGACGAGGCGCAGACGGGCCAGCTCATGGCCCGGGCGAATACCGATATCCAGCAGATTCACCTGCTGGTGGTGCTCGTACCGCTCTTCACCGCCAGCCTGCTCACGCTGCTCGCGGTGATCGTGATCCTCCTTTCGTTCTCGTGGGTCCTGACCGTGCTCGCGCTCGGATCGCTCCCGTTCCTCAATATCGCGGCGGCTCGCTTCACCCGTCGTATCCAGCCTCTGTCGCTCGAGCTCCAGGAGGAGCTGGCCGACGTCTCCAACGTCGTGGAGGAGAGCGTCGCCGGCGTGCGCGCGGTGAAGGGCTTCGGGGCCGAGCAGCTCCAGAGCGCTCGGCTCGACGTCGAAAGCGAGTCGGTGCGCGACCGCGCGTTGGCCTCCGCGCGGGAGCGGGCGTGGTTCCTGCCGCTCGTCGACTTCCTGCCCATCCTCGGCTTGGTCGCGATCCTCTGGTACGGCGGCCACCTGGTGCTCAACGGCGACCTCCAGATCGGCGACCTCGTCGCGTTCAACTCCTACGTGCTCATGCTCATCTGGCCCATGCGGATGGGCGGGATGCTCCTGGCGCAGGCACCGCGCGCGGCGGCGTCGGCCGGGCGTGTCTACGAAGTGCTCGCCACCGATCCAGCCGTCGCCGACCCGGCGCACCCGCAGCCGTTGCCCACCGGCGGGAGCGGCGAAGTGCGCTTCGAGGGTGTGTCGTTCGGCTACGGGATCGGCGCGCCGGTCCTCGCCGGACTCGACCTCGTCGTACGAAGCGGCGAAGCTGTCGCCCTCGTCGGCCCGACCGGCAGCGGCAAGACGACGATCGCCCGCCTTGTCCCTCGCTTCTACGACGTCGAGCGGGGCTCGATCAGCATCGACGGCATCGACGTGCGCGACGTGCGCTTGCGCGAGCTGCGCCGCGCGGTGGGCATCGTATTCGAAGACACGTTCCTCTTCTCCGACTCCGTACGCGAGAACATTGCGTTCGCAGATCCCGAAGCGTCGATGGATTCGGTGCGGGAAGCGGCCCGGCGCGCCGGCGCGGACGAGTTCGTCGAGGAGCTGCCCGAGGGCTACGACACCGTCGTCGGCGAGCACGGCTACTCGCTCTCGGGGGGTCAGCGGCAGCGCATCGCCATCGCCCGCACCGTGCTCGCCAGCC
>JBOGFL010000406.1:0-3274 GCA_050743285.1 Acidimicrobiia bacterium | reverse complement strand
CTGTACGAGAACTACCCGGGCAAGATCAGCGCCAACGAGTGCCCGAACGGCTCGGTGATCTTCGGGTTCGACGCCGGGCGCTCGTATCCGGGGGGGGATCGCGTCGTTCGCGCGTTCGACGCAGCGGACGACACCGAGATCCAGGCTTACTCGCTGTGGAGAGCAGTGTGGCTCCCGCCCACCTACCACCTCGACGTCAGCCTGCATGACGCCGACAACCGCGTTACCGACTGGGTCGAGAGATGCCACCCGGGGTGGGCATGCGACTTGGCCGACCCTCTCGACCCGGAGCCGTTCAGCCGCGACCATCTCGTTCGCAGCACCGCCGCCGGCGGGGCTAGCCGCCTTCGCGTTCAGCTGTCGTGCGGCACCTGCCCCGGCACGAACCCGTACCCATCCGCCACCTACTTCCTCCATCGCGCCGACATCACCGTGCAGGATCGCTACGCCCCCCAGCTCGAGGAGCCACCCGAGGGGCCGCTTCTCGACAACGACCAGAACGGCCCCCTCGTCGGCGGCCAGCAGGTTTGGATCGACGCCAGCGACCGCGGCAGCGGCGTGTACCAGGTGCTGTTCGAGGTCGACGGGAAGGTGGCCGACGCGGCCACCATCGACGACAACGAAAGGCGTTGCCGGCGCCCGTTCGCGTACGCGAAGCCGTGCAAGAGCGAGGCGAAGGGCGCGGTCACCTTCGACACCACCCGGATTCCCGACGGCAGCCACCGACTGCGGCTCCTCGTCACCGATGCGACGGGCACGAACGCGGCCGTCTGGGGCGAGACTCGGATTCGAACCGCGAACAAGCTCTGCAACCCACAGCCTCGGATCGAGACGCGCCGCGTGAGCGCCCGCTTCGCCGGTCGCGGCCGCAAGGTCGTGACGCGCTACGGCGCTCGCCCGCGCGTGAAGGGCAAGCTCACCACTCCCGACGGCGTCCCGCTCGCGAACGCAGAGGTGTGCGTGGCGGCCCGGAACGAGGCCAAGCGCGCCTCGCTTCGGCAGCTGAAGTCGGTGACCACGAACGACAAGGGGCGGTTCTCCTTCCGGCTCCCGCGCGGACCCTCACGCCGCGTCTACCTCGTCTCCCGCACCCCCGCCGGCTCCGCCTCGGCGAGCCTTCGTATTCGCGTCAAGGCGCCGGTCAGGCTACGGGCTTCGAGGAGGCACCTGCGCAACGGCGAGCGGATCGAGCTGAGCGGAACCTTGGGCAAGCCCGTCCCGCGCCGCGGGGTGCTGGTCGAGCTGCAGTCGCACCGCAGCACGGGGTGGCAGACCTTTGGGACGACGCGCTCTCGTCGCAAGGGGAAGGGAAGCCGGGGCAAGTTCCGGTTTCCGTACACCTTCACCGAGACCTCGGGGGTGCAGCGCTACCAGTTTCGCGCGCGCGTCCCGCGACAGTCGACGTACCCGTATGCGCCCGGCGGCTCGAAGCCGGTCAAGGTCACCGTCGTCGGCTGAGGAGAACGAGGTCGCGCGGAGCTCGTCGTGCAATCGCCACAAACGCTCGCGGCAGCCTCGATGCTCGGGGGGCGTTCGCTGAGTGCGGACGATGCCTCTGCGATTCGGGTGCTTCGAGCGAGCAGGCATACGACCTGTGCGACACCTTCAGACCCTTCGACGCGGGCGTCGTGAGGTACTGGCACCCGCACAACGACCATCAGGTCTGGTGCCTTGCGCAGTACTCCAACAAGACGTGTTACTTCTACGAGTCGGGGTTCTGGTACTTGTGGACAGGTCCTCTCGCCGTTCGCCAGCACCACAACGGCCGCGGCGGCGACAACTGCTTCGCGAATACCGGAAGGGGCCCGCTGGTGCGCTACGGCGCCCGTCCGCGGGTTGAGGGCAGGCTCATGACCCCGGACGGCACGCCGCTTGCCAACGCGCCGGCGTTCCTGACAGTGGAAGACGACGCAGCCGGTTCGTCGCTTCGGCACCTCGGGTCAGTCACCACCGACGCTACCGGACGTTTCTCCTTCCGAATCGGGAGCGGACCCTCGCGCCGCGTCTATCTCGTCTCGCGCAGGTTTGGTGGCGAGGCGTCGGCGGGCCGTCGCATTCGAGTCAGAGCGCGGGTCCGAGTGCGGGCGTCGAGCAAGCACCTCCGCAACGGAAACCGGTTGGTCCTGAGCGGGAAGGTGGGCAAACCCGTGCCCGGGCGGGGCGTGCTGGTCGAGCTCCAAGCGCGCCGCGAGTCGCGGTGGCAGACGTTCGGTACGACGCGGGCGGGCCCCAAGCGAACGTTTCGGTTCGGCTACACGTTCCGCCGGACCAGCGGGGTCCAGCGCTACAAGCTGCGCGCCCACGTGCCGCGACAGTCGATCTACCCGTACGCCCCGGGCGACTCGAAGCCGGTTCGGGTCACCGTGATCGGATGAGATAGGCGCGGCCCGCCGCAGCTCCGTGCGGCCGTCGGGGGCGCGCACGCGTTCCGACTCAATCGAGTCTCCCGATGAGACCCCCCCTCGTGCTCATCCGAGGGAACCTCGTGGTGCGAGAGACGGATCGCCGGGTGAGTGCGGCGTATCGCCTCCGGCCACGGCCGGGGCAGGAGCTGCTGGCCGCAGCGCTCGAGGCGGCGCGCGAGGGCGAGTTCTCGCTGCTCTGGGTGACGCGGCCCTGGTCGTTCGACGAGTACGCGATCGGGACCGAGGCAACGGCCGACGTCCGCCATGCGAACCGGGCGGCGCTCGCCGAGTACCTCGACGCGCAGCGTCCAACGCTCGAGGAGCGTGCCATCCAGGGGACGCCCGAGGTCTACCTGCTGGTCGATCTGACGAACGCCTGGGCGGCCGGCGAGGTCGAGGCGGAGCGGCGCGTGCGCCGGCGCCTACTGCGATGGGAGGGGTGTGAGCGGGCCTCGGAGGCCGATCTGCGCCGGCTAATCCGGCGTGCGGATGCGGGTCACCGGGCGTTCGTTCGCCTCGACATTCCACCGGACGGCGCGGGGCCGGGCGGGGCGGCAACCGGAGAGAAGTTCGCGCGGCTCGAGGTGCGGTGGTGTCGTGTGGACATCGCATTCACCGCCTCCGCGGCGCCGGACGCCGACCGCGCGCTGCGATTCACCCTATCCGTGCGCATCGTCGCCGCCAGCCCCGCGCAGCTCGAGCGCCGGATCGCAATGTTGCGAGCCGAGCTCGCTCCCGTCCCCGTCCGACGCGAGCCGGGAGGCGGGCAGGGGCCGTGGACAGGGGGCCTGCCCGCGCAGGGAGCCGGAGCGCCCCACCCGGATCGGGCAAGGCTCCCCGAGCTCGGAGCGGGGATTCCGCACCCGGTC
>JBOGFL010000405.1:0-3465 GCA_050743285.1 Acidimicrobiia bacterium | reverse complement strand
GGAGATAGCGGGCGAAGGCCGGGGCGACCGCGGGCGTCGCCGCGGCCAGCAGGCGGTCGAGCCCGGTGAAGGAGAGGTACGGGAGGACGGTCTCCGGCTCGTGGGCGACGAGGAACTGGAACGCCGCGTGGTCGAGGACCTCGCGTGAGCCGCGGGCGATGACGGCGGCCACCGCGTCGGGCAGCGAGTCGGTCGCCGCCGCATCATCCTGCAGCGTCGCCGTCATCCGGTTCGCCTCGGTGCGCAGCGTCGCCTCGACGAGACCCCGCTTGTCGCCGAAGTAGCGGTAGAGCGTGGCCCGGGCGCAGCCCGCCTCGCACGCCACGTCGTCGAGGGTGGTCTTGGCGAGCCCGTGACGGGCGATGCAGGCGAGCAGGGCGGCGACGGCCCGGGCTCGCGCCTCGTCGACCCGGTCGGTGGTGCGGACGGGGGCGGTCGGCACCGCCACCGTGGTCATGGATGAGACGCTAGCACGAAGATCGTCTCACCGTGTATGTGTCGCAGGTCACACGGCACGGCGACAAGGGCTTGGCTCGTCAGCGAATCCTGACGATCCCGCCCAACAGCTCCCGGGCCACGAGATCGTGCACCGCGGCCGGGTCTTCCAGGTCGTGGCGACCCGGGGACGCAATGAGTGACAGCACCATGCGGGCGAGGTACTCGGCCGCCTCGTCGCGGTCGAGCCCCGGACGCAACCGACCGGCGCGGTCCTCCTCGTCGAGGAGCGGCCGCAGGTAGTCGTGGACGTATCCGAGCACGCGGTGCTCTTCGATCGTGAGCAGCGGCAAGAGCCGGTCAGGCTCGGTGACGAGCACCTTCTGGAGCACATCGTGCTCGCGGATCGCCCGGTGCGCGAACGTCAGGCCTACCTCGAGCCGGCCCGCGAGGTCCGGCGTGTCGGCAACCGCTTCCGCGAGCCGGACGAAGAACCGGTTCATCTCCCAACCGACCGTCTCCCGGAGCAACTGATCGCGCCCGTCGAAGAGCCGGTAGATCGTCGCCCGCGACACACCCGACTCCTTGGCCACGTCGTCGACGGTGGTCTTGGCCATGCCGTACCGCGCGACACAGGTGTAGGTCGCTTCCATCACCTGTTCCCGCACATCGCTCATCACTACGCGCGTGCGGACAGTCAGATCCCGAGCAGCGCGTCGAGCCCGACCGTGAGGCCGGGCCGCTCCCCAACCGCCCGGATCGCGAGCAGGACTCCGGGCATGTACGAGCTGCGGTCGTACGAGTCGTGACGCACGGTGAGTGACTGGCCGGTGGTCCCGAAGATGACCTCCTGGTGGGCGACAAGTCCGCGCAGGCGTACCGAGTGGACACGAATCCCACCGGCCCCCTGACCCCCGCGCGCGCCCTTCGCCACGATCTTCGTCGTCGGGTCGGGCGCCCACTCGGACGACGCCGCCGCCATCTTCTCGGCGGTCAGCATCGCGGTGCCGGACGGCGCGTCGACCTTCTCGTCGTGGTGGAGCTCGATGACCTCGGCGGTCTCGAAGTAGGGCGCCGCGAGCACGGCAAAGCGCATCATGAGCACGGCGCCGATCGCGAAGTTGGGCGCGATGAACGCGTGCGCGTCGGCACCTTCGAAGCGCTCGCGCAGCCCGTTGAGGTCCTTGGCCGAGAAGCCAGTGGTGCCGACGACGGCATGGACACCGTTCTCGGCGCACCAGTGGAGGTTCTCCCGGGCCGCCTCGACAACGGTGAAGTCGACGGCAACATCGGCGCCCGCCTCGGTGAGGGCCGAGGCCTTGGGCGCCACCTGGAGGCCGGTGCCCTCGACGCCGAGCTGCCGAAGATCGATCCCGGCGTGGTACGGGTCGACGGCGGCGACCAGTTCGAGCCCGGGGTCGGCGGTCACCGCCCGGCAGACCATTGAACCCATCCGGCCCCCGGCTCCGAACACACCGACCCGGATCATCGGCCCCTCAGGCTAGTGACAACGAGCATGTGACAACGGAGGACAAGTATTCGCCCCCAAAATGTCACATGCTCGACGAGAGGGCGGCTTCGTCGACGGGTCCGACGGCGGCAACCACGCGTTCACGAGGAGCGAAGACGCGGTCGACGACCCGGGCCACGTCTTCGGGGCCGACCGCTTCGATCTCGGCCGCGACCTCGTCGAGAGTCTGGACCTCGCCGAGCAGCAACTCGTTGCGGCCGATGCGGTGCATGCGGCTCGATGACGTCTCCAGCGCCAGCGCCAGCGAACCCTTGAGATGTCCCTTGGCCGACTCGATCTCGGCGACCGGGAGGCCGCCGTCGGCGACGAGCCGGTCGAGTTCCCCCGTGACAACGGCGAGGACCTCGTCGACGCGTTCGGGCGCCGTGCCGGCGTAGATGGCGAACACGCCGGTCTCGCGGTGGCCCATCGCGTACGAGTACACGGAGTACGCGAGGCCGCGCTTCTCCCGCACCTCCTGGAAGAGACGCGACGACATGCCCCCGCCGATCGCCTGATTGAGCACGTTCATCGCGTAGCGGTCGGCGTCGTTGCGAGGGAGCCCGCGAGTGCCGACGACGAGATGCGCCTGTTCGGTCGTTCGTTCCAGCACTGCGACCGGCTGCGGGGGCGCGAGAGGTCCGGCGCCGTCGGGTTCGGGCGCGGCGCCGACGTCGGGCAGCGCGCGGGCGACCAGTTCCACCACCTGGTCGTGATCGAGGTCGCCTGCGGCCGCAACCACCACGTTGCTCGGCCGGTAGTGCTCGCCGTGAAATTCGGCAATCGAGTCTCGCGCCATGCCGCGGATCGACTCGTGCCCGCCGAGCACTTCCCGCCCGAGCGGATGGTTCGGGAAGAGCGCGACCGAGAAGAGGTCGTGGACGAGATCATCAGGCGTGTCGTCCCGCATCCGGATCTCTTCGAGGATCACCTGCCGCTCCTGCTCGACCTCGGGGGGTAGGAGCGCAGGCGTCCACACGATGTCGGAGAGGATCGTCAGGGCGCGCTCGAGCTGCTCGTAGGGCATGCGCATCACGAACGCGGTGCATTCGTGCGTGGTGAACGCATTCATGTCGCCGCCGACCGATTCGACGTCTTCGGCGATCTCAGACGCCGACCGGCGGTCGGTGCCCTTGAACAACAGGTGCTCGAGGAAGTGGCTGGCGCCGGCGAGGTTCTCGGGCTCGTCGCGCGAACCGGTCCCGATCCAGAAGCCGACCGCGACCGACCGGAGCTCGGGCAGCCGCTCGGTGACGACGCGTAGGCCGCCCTCGAGCGCGCGGCGGGAAACCCCGGTCGTCATTCAGCGACGCGGGCGTGAACGCCCACCGCGACGCGAGTCACCACCGCGACCCCCGCCGCTGCGGCCACCGCGGCCACCGCCTCCGCCGCCGCTACGAGCGCCGGCGTCGGCCGGTCCGAGATCACCGAACTCGGTGCGGGCCTGCTCGTCCCAGAAGTCCTCGAAGCTCGCCGACTCGCGGCCGTCGCCCGATGGCTCGCGCTCGGCGCGCCCCGGG
>JBOGFL010000404.1:0-1773 GCA_050743285.1 Acidimicrobiia bacterium | reverse complement strand
GGCGCGTTCCATCACGTCGCCGAGCCGGGCCCGCGCGGCCGGGTCGCGCACGACGATGAATTCCCAGGGTTGGCGATTCTCGGCGCTGGGCGCGTACGTCGCCGCGTCGAGCACCGTGGCGAGCAGGCCGTCGGGGACGGGTTCGACGGAGAACGCGCGGCAGGCGCGCTGGCGGTGGACCACCGAGAAGAGGTCGGAATCGTCGGTGGCGCTCACTCGTCGCTTGCACCGAGCCGGCGGAAGCTGTTCACGTACATGATGCGAAGCGCGGGATGGAAGGCCCAGGCCTTGAATTCGGGCGTGCCCGCCCGACCGATTCGCTCCTCGACGAGCGGCGTCATCGCCTTGAACGCGGTCTCGGGGTCGTCGGTGTCCATCTCGTAAAAGTGCATGAACCGCGGATCGCCGCCGCTCACGTTCTCGTATGGAGTGATCATCGAATAGCCCGGAACGCCGACTTCCGCAATGTGGCGGATGTGTACGAAGTCGCCCCAGTCGCGCAACGCCTGTGCTTCCTCGGGTGTGCGGGGGCTGATCAGCACGAGGGACAGACCGATGGTCGGCCTGCCCGTGATCCGCCCCTGGCCCGGGCGCGGGTACCGGCGGAACTGGTGCCCGGTGACGTCGTCGGGCGTCGTCGAGGCATCGAACTCCGGGGTGGTCTCGTAGACCCCGAGGTGCGAGAACTCGGGGAGCGCGCGCGGGAGATCGTCGCGGTCCCGGTTGACGTTTTCCCACCACGTCGCGCGTGCGACGCCCGGTCGGGCGAGGACTTCGGGAACCCGGGCGGAGGCGTAGGCATCGGCCGGGCGGTCGGTCATCTCGAGGTAGAGACCCGAGATCAACCTGTCTTCCATTTCCGGAGCATAGGGTTCGAGCACCGAGCGATGAAGCGACGTCATGAACAGCACGCGGGTGGCGACGAGGATCTCCTCGCTGCGAAGGCCGCGCTACGGGAGCAGATCTGGGCCGCGATGAGTGAGCCCGGTATTGCCCGGTTCCCGCCGCCCGACGGTCGTATCCCGAACTTCGTCGGCGCCGAGCGCGCCGCCGACCGGCTGCAGGAGACCGGCGCCTGGCAACAGGCCCGCACGGTCAAGGCCAACCCCGACTCGCCGCAGCTCCCGGTGCGCCAACGCGCGCTCGAGGACGGGAAGCTGCTCTACATGGCGGTGCCGCGCCTCGCGGAGGAGCAGCCATTCTTCCTGCTCGATCCGAGTCATCTGGCCGATCCGCCGCGCCGGGCGGCGTCGATCAAGGGTGCATCGCGCTCAGCCCGGCGGGTGGGCGTCGACGAGCTCGAGCCGGTCGACCTCGTCGTGACGGGATGCGTGGCGGTCGGATCAGACGGGGCCCGCCTGGGCAAGGGCGGGGGATTCAGTGATCTCGAGTTCGCCGTCGCGAGCGAAGCCGGGCTCGTCGGTTCCGGCACGATCGTGGTCACCACCGTGCACGACACGCAGGTGGTCGGCGCCGGGATCGTGCCCACCACCGCTCATGACCTCCACGTCGACGTGATCTCGACCCCGACCCGTCTGCTCGAGTGCCGCCGGCGAAGGACGAAGCAGCCGCGCCTGGAATGGGACGAGCTGACCGCCGAGAAGATCGCGGCCGTGCCGCTGCTCGGTCGGTTGCGGGATCGGTAGGGTCCACGGTGGCGGCGGCTTTGCCGACCGCCCGCAGGAGGCAAGCTTGCGCCGGCGACAAGGGGGAAACAGCGTGCCGCGCGTCAAACCTTCGTCGCTCTTCGTCCGGGGCTTCTCGGTGTGGCAC
>JBOGFL010000403.1:0-2713 GCA_050743285.1 Acidimicrobiia bacterium | reverse complement strand
GTCGCGGACCACGACGCCGTGCGCGTCGCGGACCACGACGCCGTGCGCGTCGCGCTCCAGCGGGGCTGCCAGCGTCGTGCCGGGCGCCTCGACCAGCACGAAGCTCCGGGCTCCGGGGCCGTGGTAGGCGACTTCGACGAGCCCGTGCTCGACCCGCACGCCCGGCGGGTCGAAACCGTGCAGCTCGGTCGGGAGGGAGCAGGCCGGGAAGCGCGGCCTCGGCGTCGGCGAGTGACGCAGTCAGCGCTTCGGGCCACTCGGCGGGCGCGGGCTGGCCGTGGATGCCGAGTCCGGCGGCGATCGCCACCAGCGCGGCCTCGGCGAGGCTGCCGGCAACGACCGCGTCGGCGGCGCCCTCGACGTTGGAGCCGTGGACGCCGACCTTGGTGCCGCCGGCGTCGACGTACGCCGTTCCCCCGCCGACGAGCGTCACCGCCCGTACCGGGTCGCCGAGATCGCCGAACAGCCGCTGTCCCGTCCAGTTGCGGGTGACGTGCACGGTCACCCACGCCCGGCCGTCGCTCCATGAGCGGACCGCGACCGCCGAGCCGCCGGCGGTCTCGATGACTCCGGCGCGGGCGCTGCGCATGCCGGCAGGCAACCCGGGCGGGCGGCGGATGCCGGTCTCGGGGGCCGGAAGGTCGCGGAAGCCCTGGTTCTGGATCACCGCGCCGGGCGGCGGGGCCGGGAACGCGTCGGCGGTGGGCTCGCCGTCGATGGCGACGTCGGTGAGGCGGAGCTCCAGGATCGGCACGTCGGGGTCGTCGTCGTACCCGAGCCGGGCGGCCCAGTCGGCGCGGGTGGTGTCGGGTGACGGGTACAGCGCGATCTCGAGCGGCACGAGCGTCTCGTCGTCGAGCCAGATCTGCACCTGGTCGGTCGGGTGGATGTCGCGCCAGTTCCCGGCCTGCCGCAGCACAGCCAGCAGCGGTTCGGCTTGCCCGGCCGAGACCTCGACCAGTTGGGCATCGCGCCCGGCCCGTTCGCCGCGCGCGAGAACGGGGGTCTCGGCGGACCCGGCGAAACTGGCCACCGGAACGATCAGGTCGAGGGGTGCCGGCGTCGCGGTCGGGAACGGCTCGCGCGCGGTGACGCCCCGCACCCGCGGTGCCCGGGGCGTGCACGCGGGCAGCAACTCGCGCGGACACCCGGCCGGCCCGCTCGTCCAGGAGGAGTCTTCGGCGACCAAGACGGTGACGTCGTTCGGCACCCACGTCGGCGAGGGGTACGTCGTCTGGTCGACGAGGTTGAGCGATAGCGATTCCGGGGCCTGGTACGCGAGCGTGCCGCGGTAGCTGCGGGTCGGCACGTCGCCGTGCCAGCCCCGCTCGACGACCTCGACGGCGGCGACCAGTGACTGCACCTCGTGCTGCGCCGCCAGCACCTCCGCCGACAGGTCGGCGGCGGCAATGTCGGAGTCGGTCCCGAGCCCCACGAACGTCGCTCCGACCACCGCACCGACGAGCAGCGCTGCGGCCGGCGCCAGCCAGACCGGCGGCCGGCGGTGCGATCGGCGCCCGACCTCGGCGCGCACGCGCGAACTCACGTCGGGAACTCTCTCCACGACTTCGTACCGCAGGTAGTTCCGGACGCGGGCCGACTGGCGCGTGAAGGCCCGGCAGTCGGGGCACTGCCTCACGTGCGCGTCGACCTCCGCGTCCGGATCGGGGCCGTGGTCGAGCGCGGCCGAGACGCGCGTCTGCGCCTCGTCACATCGCATCGGCGGCGCCCTCCTCCCGCAGGGCCCGCGCCAGCTGGCGGCGGGCCTCGAACACGCGGCGCTTGGCCGTTCCCTCCGGCACGCCCAGCGCCGCGGCCGCCTCCCGGTACGTGAACCCGAACAGCTCGACGAGCAGCAAGGTCTCGCGGAGGCGCGGGCTCAGCGCCGCCAGCGCCGCCAGCGCCTCGTCGATCTCGACCCGGCGGCTGGCGTCGGTGGTCGTCGCGGTGGTCGCCCCCGGTTCGAGCGCCTGCACCAGCCGCGTGCGGCGCTGGCGGGCCCTCAGTTCGTCGGTCCCGGCGTTGCGCGCCACGTGCATAATCCACGTCGAGAACTTCGACCGGAACCGGAACGTGTGGAGGCGCCGGTACACGCGGATGAACGTCTCCTGGGTCACGTCCTCGGCGAGCGTGTCGTCGCCCAGGTAGTGACGTAGGAACCGCCACACCTGCGGCTGGTAGGCGCGCACGATCGCGTCGAACGCATCGACGTCGTGGGCGGCCGCGGCTCGGATGACCTCGGGGTCGGGCTCTTGCACGCGGTCACCCCCTGGCCGCTGCGCGCGGTATCCCCCGCCGGCCATCTCGACGGTACCCGTCGCCGCGGTCGCCCTGGCATGCACACCTCAACGGAGTTACCGACGAGCGAAAGCACCCCAAGGTTCGCGGAACTCTGCGCGCCCGGCCGCCGTCGGTCGGGAGGATCAGGAGGTCGGGTGATGCGTAGAGCTCTCGTTCATCGGGACCTTCGGTGCGGCGGCGCTCGCGGCGGCGGCGTGCTCGGGCGGCGGTGCCTCGACCGGGTGCTGGCGCGACCTCGTCTACGTGGGCGCCGGCTCCGCCCTCGCCGCCCTCGACCCCGAAACGGGTGAGACCGCGTTCGCGGTTGACCGGAGTACCGGCTCGGCCGCACGGCCCGGGGCTCGACCGGTCGGCGCCCGAGCCGATTGCGTCGGCAGCGCCGAGACCGGCCCGGAGGGCGACGCCTCCGAAG
>JBOGFL010000402.1:0-2150 GCA_050743285.1 Acidimicrobiia bacterium | reverse complement strand
GTCCGGGTGGGAGTGCTCGCGGCGGTGGCGATACCGGTCGTGATCCTGCGGCTGACGGTCGCGCCCTTCACCGCGCCCGTGCTCGGCGCCCTGCCGTGGTGGGTGCAGCTGCTCGCCGGGATCCTCGTTGCCGATGTCCTCGCCTACGGCGCCCACCGCGCCGCCCACACGGTCCCGTTCCTCTGGCGATTCCACCGCGTCCACCATTCGAGCGAGGAGCTCGACTGGTTGGCCTCGGCACGGCTGCATCCAGTCGACCAGATTTGGACGCGCGGCGTGGCGGTGACCGGGCTCGCCGCGCTCGGCTTCACCGGCGCGGTTTTCGGCCTCTACCTCGCCATCACGCCGATCCAGGCACTCTTCGTCCACTCCAACACCCGCCTCCGCTTCGGTCCGCTCCGCTGGGTGCTCGGCACGCCGGAATGGCATCACTGGCACCACGCGGCTGACACCGACGCGCGTAACTGCAACTTCGCGGGCCAGCTACCGGTGATCGACGTGCTGTGCGGCACCGCGCACATGCCGCGCGACCGCAGGCCCGCGGCCTACGGGCTCGGTGACCCCGAACCGCCGGTGCCGTCGGGCTGGCTCGCGCA
Source organism: Acidimicrobiia bacterium (assembly GCA_050743285.1). Classification (GTDB taxonomy): domain Bacteria; phylum Actinomycetota; class Acidimicrobiia; order IMCC26256; family JACDBD01; genus JBOGFL01. The sequence goes on along the minus strand of JBOGFL010000402.1, from coordinate 1,554 downwards.
ACTCGCCGCGCCCTTCCGTCGCCCGGGGCCGGTAGCCTCAGGCGCGTGGCCACTCGCCACACGGGAGACGTCGACCTCGAGCCGCTGACGCCCATCGACCTCGAAGACGCCGAGGTCGGTATCCGTCCCGAGGATCGCTACGCCGCCATCCCGCCCGGCCCCAAGCTCATCCGGCGGCGCGTGCACGAAGAGTCGCGCTGGGCACCGGCATGGCTCCTCGGTGGGCTCGTGGTGCTCTTCGTGATCGGTGCGCTTCTCGGCCGGAGCGGCGGCGGCGACACCGAGAGCTCGCCCGCCGCCCGACCGGGTGATCCTCCGCCCTTACGCACGGTCACCGGCGAACGGGTCCTCCTGCTCGGCGGTGGCGGTATCGCCAACTACGACATCGACGACCGCACGGTGACAGGGGTACGGGGCGACGGATTCAGCGGCCCGGTCACGGCCGCGGCCCGCACCAACGTCGGCGTGGTGGTGATCAGCCGCGAGCGGGCTTACCTGTTGGAGGACGACAAGGCGATCGACCTGGGGCCGGCCGTCGACGTCGCCGGCAGCGACGTCCGCGGTTGGATCGTCTCGCGCGCTTCTCCCGGCCTCCTGGCCGCCCACGTCGTGCTCGGCCCGCAGTTCACCCCCGGCGACGTCGTGCTGCCCGCGGGGACCGTCCGCGTCACCGCGGTAGGCGGCCGCCTCGTCGCGGAGCGAGTCGAAGCCGACGGCACCAGCGCCATTGAATTGCTCACGCCCAAGGCGCCCGGCGAACCGCGCCGTCTCATCAACCGCGGCAACGTCCTCTTGGGTGCAGCCGCGGACACGATCGCCAGCCGGGGTGAATGCGACCCCGACGGATGCGCCCTCGTCCTCGAAGACGTCCCGACGCGCCGGGAGCGCTCCCTCGCGGGCGCGCTTCCCAGCGGCATCAGAACCGCCGTTTTCTCCCCCGACGGCGACTGGCTCTTCGTGCAGACCGGAAACCGGATCGAGGCCGTCGACTCGGGAACCGGTCAGCGGTTCTCGGTCGGTGAGCTCCCGAGCGAATATCCGGTGCTCGCGGGCTGAGTTACTTGACTTTGGCCTTTCCGACCGGCACGTCGATCCCGTCGAGCGGCTCGATCGCCGAGTTGAAGTACATGAACATGTTGCACACGTCGCCCGCGACCGCCGACGGCTTGGGCTTGACCTTCACGACGAACGGGTGGGTCGACGCGCCGATCGCGATGTCCTCTTCGATGAGCAAACCGCTGTTGATCGCCGGGAACCAGACACCGGGTCCGGCCGTCCAACCCGGCATCGAACCCGATCGGGGAGGTACGCCGTGCGCCGCATCGCCGTTCTCGTCAGCCTCGTCGCCGCCTTCGTGGCGGTCGCCGCGCCCGCGGCCCTCGCGTGCGGCAGCCTCGTCGCCGCCAACGGCTCGGTGCAGCTGATCCGCACCGCCACGCTCGCCGCCTACCAGGACGGCGTCGAGCACTACGTGACCAACTTCGAGTTCGCCGGGGCACCCGAGTCGTTCGGCTCGGTGGTGCCGCTCCCGGGCGAGCCGACCAAGGTCCAACG
>JBOGFL010000401.1:0-5690 GCA_050743285.1 Acidimicrobiia bacterium | reverse complement strand
TCGTACGGTGAGGGCGTCGCCGACAAGAAGACGACCTGGTTGACCCTCTCGGTGAACTCCTCGAACCGCAGTGGCCGGTTGTCGAGAGCCGACGGCAGGCGAAACCCGTGCTCGACCAGCGTCTCCTTGCGAGACCGGTCGCCCTCGTACTGGCCGTGCAACTGGGGCACAGTGACGTGCGACTCGTCGACGACGCAGAGCCAATCGTTCGGGAAGTAGTCGAGCAGCGTGTACGGCGTCTGCCCCGCGGCGCGCCCGTCGAGGTACCGCGAGTAGTTCTCGATTCCTGAACAAGAACCGACCTCGCGCAGCATCTCGAGGTCGTATTGAGTACGCATGCGGAGCCGTTGTGCCTCCAGGAGCTTGCCGCGCTCTTCGAACCACTTCAGGCGCTGGCCCAGTTCGGCCTCAATGCCTTCGATGGCGCTGCGCATCCGGGCCCCGGAGGTCACATAGTGCGAGGCCGGGAACAGCACGAGCCGCTCGAGGTCCTCCACGACCTCACCGGTCAGCGGGTCGACGGAGGCAATCCGCTCGACTTCGTCGCCGAAGAGCTGAATGCGAACCGCCCGCTCCTCATACGAGGGGAAGACCTCGATCGTGTCGCCCCGGACCCGGAAGTTGTTGCGGGCGAAGGCGAAGTCGTTGCGTTCGTACGAGAGGTCGACGAGGCGGCGCAGGATCGCCCGCTGGTCGTGATCGTCGCCCCGGTCGAGGATCAGGGACTGGCGCTCGTACTCGACCGGCGCGCCGAGGCCGTAGATGGCGGAGACCGAAGCCACGATCACGACGTCGGGGCGCGACATCAACGCGCTCGTCGCCGAGTGCCGAAGGCGGTCGATCTCGTCGTTGATCGACGAGTCCTTCTCGATGTAGGTGTCGCTCGACGGGACGTACGCTTCAGGCTGGTAGTAGTCGTAGTAGGAGACGAAGTACTCGACGCGGTTCTTGGGGAAAAGGTCGCGGAACTCGCTCGCCAGTTGGGCGGCCAGGCTCTTGTTGGGGGCCAGCACCAGCGTGGGGCGCTGCACCTCGGCGATCACGCCGGCGATCGTGAACGACTTGCCGGATCCGGTGATGCCGAGCAGGGTCTGCTTCTGGTCGCCCCGTTCGATGCCGCGCGCCAGTGCGTCTATCGCCGCCGGCTGGTCTCCGGCCGCCGCGAACTCGGAGACCAGTTCGAGCGCAGGCACCCCATGATCGTACAGATGGTGACGTGATTCCGGAACGAGGGTCCGACGACCCACGTCGGCCCGATCGCGATTCAGATGACGATGCTTGCGCGAACCGCCGGGCCCTCAGCCCGCTCGTCGCCGCTCGTCGAGCTCGGGCCAGAGCTCGTCGACCTGGCGCTGGAGGTGCAACTCGTCCCTGCCATTGTCGAGGACCCAGGTCGCATGGGCGCGGCGCTCCTCGTCCGATGCTTGCGTCGCCATGCGGCGCTCGGCGTCGGATCGGGGCACCCCACGGTCTTGAAGCCTGTCGAGACGCCGCTCCGGCGGCGCCTCGACGACGATCACCGACTGGTGCCCGCGCTCGCGGGCGCTGGGCACCTCCGCGAACAGCGGAATGTCGAGCACGACAACCGCGTCCCCGGGCGCTTCGGCGAGTCGCCGGGCGAACTCGACGCCGATCGCGGGATGGGTGATCTGCTCGAGATCCTTGCGCGCCTCTTCGTCGTTGAACACGCGCCGAGCCAGCTCGGCGCGGTCGAGAAAACCATCGGGACGGATGACGTCAGGGCCGAAGCGCAGGACGATCTCGTCGAACGCCGGCTGACCGGGTTCGACAACTTCGCGCGCCATGACATCCGCGTCGATGACGAGCGCGCCTCGGGCGGCGAGCATGGCGGCAACTGTCGACTTGCCGGCGCCGATCCCGCCGGTGAGGGCCACCACCAGCATGGGGCCTACGCGGACTCGGTGTTCTCCGGAGGTGCGGCTTCGGGCGCGGTCGGCGCGGCGGGCGGGGGCGAAGGCGCGGGCGGGGGCGCGGGCGCTTCGGCGGTCGGTCCCGCCGATGCCGCGGTGGCTTCGCCGTCCGCCGGCGGGGTCTTGTCGGAGTCACCGGACTGGGCCGCGTAGTCGGGCCCTATGTAATTGCCCTCGGCGTCGTAGGCGTGCTCGCCGTAGTAGTCGCGGTACTCAGCCGCGACCTCGCCGCCCTCGGCCGCCTGCTTGATCGAAAGCGAGATCCGGCGGCGTTCGAGGTCGACGTCGATGATCTTCACCCACAGCTCTTCGCCGGGCGTCACGACCTGCTCGGGGGCCTCGACGTGTTGTGCGGCCATCTCGGAGATGTGGACCAGACCTTCGATGCCGTCGCCCACCTGTACGAAGGCACCAAACGGCACGAGCTTTGTGACGCGCCCGTACACCAGTTGCCCGACTTCGTGACTGTCGGCGAACTCCTGCCACGGATCCTGCTGCGTCGCCTTGAGCGAGAGCGAGATGCGTTCCCGGCTGAGGTCTACGTCGAGAACCTGGACCGTGACTTCATCGCCGACTGTCACGACCGAGCCCGGATGATCGACGTGCTTCCAGCTGAGCTCAGACACGTGGACGAGGCCGTCCATACCGCCGAGGTCGACGAACGCGCCGAAGTTGACGACCGAAGAAACCACGCCCTGGCGGACCTCGCCCGGCTTGAGGTTGGCGAGGAACTCGTCACGCTGCTCGCGCTGCGTCTCTTCGAGATACGCGCGCCGCGAGAGCACGACGTTGTTGCGGTTCTTGTCGAGTTCGATGATCTTCGCCTCGAGGGAGCGGCCCACGTACGGGTGCAGGTCGCGGACGCGGCGCAGATCGACGAGCGACGCGGGCAGGAAGCCCCGCAACCCGATGTCGAGGATGAGGCCACCCTTGACGACCTCGATAACGGGGCCCGACACGATGCCGCCCTGGTCCTTGATCTCCTCGATCGTGCCCCAAGCGCGCTCGTACTGCGCCCGCTTCTTCGAGAGGACGAGGCGACCGTCCTTGTCTTCCTTCGTGAGGACGAGGGCCTCGAGTGGCTGCCCGAGCTCGACGATCTGGTTGGGATCGACGTCGTTGCGGATCGACAGCTCCCGCGAAGGTATGACGCCCTCGCTCTTGTAGCCGATGTCGAGCAGCACTTCGTCGCTGTCGATCTTGACGACAGTGCCCGAAACGATGTCGCCGTCGTCGAACTCGACGATGGTCGCGTCGATGGCGTCCTGCAGGGACTGGCCGCCGAGATCGTCGATGACGACGGGTTGGTCGTCAGTGAGGATCAAGGAAGTCTCGGCGGGTGCGTCCGGTTCGGCGGTGGCCGCCACGGGAGTCGCAGCCGGCTCGGCGATGTCGGGGGTCACAGGGGTCTCGGGGGCGGACGCCGGGTCGGCTTCCGCCACGGGCTGATCGGACAAGTTGCTCCTCGGGGCTCCTGGCTGAACGCCTGCGCGTCGTGCCAGGCGCGGATCGTCGGCCCCCTCGGGGGCCGCGCCGTACAGCGTAACGGGGCGGGCGCCCGGTTGCGAGCGCGCGGGCGGCTATCGGCGGCCGAGCAGGAGGAGCTCGTGGTCGTCGACCGTGGGCGCAGCGGCACGGTACCGGCCGGGCCGGACCCCGTGCACGGCGTCGACCGCGATGCCGGCACCGGTGGCGAGCAACTCGAGCTCCCGGGGCGTGAAACACGTGGTCCAGAGATCGAATTCGCGCTCGGCGCCGGCGGCGTCGCGGACCGTCGCGACCTCATGGAGCACGCCGGTGGCGACGTCGAAGGAATCGCCGGCTTCGAGGTTTCGGAGCACGAACGACGCCGAGAACGCGGACACCGCCAATCGCCCTCCGGGACGCACGGCCGCGGCGATGCGCACGAACGCCTCGACGTCGCCGGGCCCGCCCAGGAGCCCGAACCCGCCCTGGCAAAGGCAGATCGCGGCGTCGACGGTCCCGTCGAGACGCAACGTCCGCACGTCACCGACTTCGAAGCGCGCAGGGAGCGCCTCCGCGGACGCGGCGTCACGCGCCAACTGGATGAAGTCCTCGGAGAGGTCGATGCCGAGCACGTCGACGCCTTGCCGCGCCAGTGCGAGCGCGTGGCGGCCCGGGCCGCAGCCGGCGTCGAGCACCTCCCGGCCCGGCTCCAACTCGAGCGCCCCGACGAGGAACTCGACCTCTTGCTCGGTCCCCTTCGTGAACGCCTGGACCCTTCCAGTGTTGGGACTCCAGTAGGCCGGACCGAGGAAAGCAGCAATCTCGTTGAACCACCCTTCCGGCGGAGAATTCGAGTCCACGTGGCTGAGGCTACGAGGCGACCGAATAGCGAAGGGAGATCCTCATGCGACCCGTCGAAGAAGAGGTGAAGCTCACCATTCGCGACCTCACACCCGCGACCTAAGCAGCGCTCATTTCGCCTGGGCCCAGTTGGGGCCGAAGCCGAGGTCGACGACAAGGGGCACACGCAACTCGGAGACCGATTCCATCGTGCCGCGCACGAGCGGTTCGATCACGTCCCGCTCCGCGAGCGGGACCTCGAGGACGAGCTCGTCGTGGACGGTGAGGATCATTCGCGATCGGTGACCTCCTGCTTCCAACTCAGCCTCGAGGTTCACCATCGCGAGCTTGAAGACGTCGGCGGCCGAGCCCTGCACGGGCGCGTTCTGCGCCATCCGCTCTCCCATCTGGCGGATGCGGAAGTTGTCGGACGACAGCTCGGTGATCTGGCGGCGGCGGCCGAAGATCGTCGTCGTGTAGCCACGCTGCTTCGCTTCCATCACGGTCCGTTCCATGTAGGCGCGCACGTTCGGGAAGCTGTCGAAGTAGCTGTCGAGGATCTCACGCGCTTCCTCGGTGGGGATGTCCATGCGCTGCCCCAGCCCGTAGGCCTCCATGCCGTAGGCGAGGCCGTAGTTGACGACCTTGGCGAAGCGGCGCTGGCTGTCGTCGACGTCAGCTTCGGCGACTCCGAACACCTTGGCCGCGGTCGTCGTGTGGATGTCGCGTGCGTCGGCGAAAGCCTCGATGAGACCGGGATCGTCGGCGAGGTGCGCGAGCACCCGCAACTCGATCTGCGAGTAGTCGGCGGTGAGCAGTCCGCAGCCTTCGGCGGCGACGAACGCCCGGCGCATCTCTCGCCCGTCGGAGGTCCGTACCGGGACGTTCTGAAGGTTGGGTGCTTCGCTCGAGATACGACCGGTGGTGGTGTCGGTCTGCTTGAACGTCGCGTGGATCCGGCCGTCGGACCCGATGAGCGGTGGAAGCGCGTCGGCGTAGGTGCTGCGAAGCTTCTCGACCTCGCGGTATCGGAGCAGGTCTTCGACGATGGGGTGCTCGGCGGCGAGCTTCTGGAGCGAGTCGGCGTCGGTGGAAGGACCCGTCTTCGTCTTCTTGACCGGCGTCAGGCCGAGTTTCTCGAACAGCACCTGACGGAGCTGAGGTGTCGAGTTGACGTTGAACGGCTCCCCGGCGTGCGCGTGAACGCGGCGCTCGAGCTCTTCGCAGCTCTTGGCCAGCTCGCCACGTAGTTCACCAAGGAACTTGGCGTCGATCAGCACCCCGGCGTTCTCCATGCGCGCCAGAACCCGCACGAGTGGGCGTTCGATCTCGGCGTACAACTCGGCGAGCTCCCGGGCGGCGAGCGCGTCGCCGAGGGCGTCTCCGAGGCGCAGCGCCGCAACCGCGCGTCGGGCCGAATCTTCGATGCCGCGGGTGTTGTCGAAATCGAGC
>JBOGFL010000400.1:0-8678 GCA_050743285.1 Acidimicrobiia bacterium | reverse complement strand
GTGTAGAGCTTGCGCACCGATCTGTGCGCGTCAATCAGCGCGTACATCCGCGGCTGGGTGTATCCGGGCTCGTCGGCTTCGTTGTGTCCGTAGCGGCGGTAACAGACGAGGTCGACGACGACGTCCTTGCGGAACTGCTGGCGGAACTCGAACGCGAGCCGCATGACCCGCACTGCGGCCTCGGGATCGTCGCCGTTCACGTGGAAGATGGGTGCCTGCACCATCTTCGCCACGTCGGTCGCGTACACGCTCGAGCGCCCGTGCTCGGGCGCGGTCGTGAACCCGAGCTGGTTGTCGACGACGACGTGCACGGTGCCACCGACGTCGTAGCCGGCGACCTCCGACAGGTTGAGCGTCTCGGCTACCACACCCTGCCCGGCAAAGGCGGCGTCGCCGTGCACGAGCACCGGCAGGGTCGAGTCGCGCCCGGAACGGTCGGTCTTGGCCCGCACGATCCCTTCGACGACGGGGTCGACGGCCTCGAGGTGGCTCGGGTTCGACGCCATCGTGACGAGCACGGTGTTGCCGTCGGGCGAGCTGTGCTTGCCGGTCGCCCCGAGGTGGTACTTCACGTCGCCCGAGCCGAGAGGCGTCCGGGGGTCGATCTCGCCCTCGAACTCACGGAACATCTGGCCGTACGACTTCCCGAGCACGTTGGCCAGGATGTTGAGGCGACCGCGGTGTGCCATCCCGAGGACCACCTCGCTCATCCCGTCGTCGGCGGCCGCGCTGAGCAGCACGTCGAGCATCGGAACCAGCGTCTCGGCTCCTTCGAGGCTGTAGCGCTTGTGGCCCAGGTACTTCGTGTGCAGGAACCGCTCGAAGGCCTCGGCCGCGTTCAACCGCTCGAGGATGCGCCGCTGCTCGTCGCCACTCGGCTCGAAGCGAACGCCCTCGACGCGCTGCTGGATCCAGGCTTTCTGGTCGGGCTCCTGGATGTGCATGTACTCGACGCCGACCGTGCGGGCGTAGGCGTCACGAAGCACACCCATGATGTCCCGAAGCGTCTGCGACGCACGCCCGGCCAGACCGTCGGTCGGGAACTCGCGGTCGAGGTCCCAGATCGTCAGCCCGTAGTGCGCAATATCGAGCTCGGGATGCGTGTGCGGCGGCTTCCGCCCGAGCGGGTCGAGGTTCGCGATGAGGTGGCCGCGCACCCGGTACATGTTCACGAGCTGGTGGACGCGCCCGGCTCTGCCGTCGCCGGCCGCACCGACGTCGAGGGGCGCGACATCGGCGCTCCAGCGGGCGGGTTCGTAAGGAACGTCGAGGCTGACGAACACGTCGTCGTAGAAGCCCTCGGCCCCGACGAGCAGCTGGTGGACCCAACGGAGGAACTCGCCGCTCTCGGCACCCTGGATCACCCGATGGTCGTAGGTGCTCGTCAGCGTCGTGGTCTTGCCGACGCCCAGGGCGGCGAGCGTGCGTGTGTCGGCGCCCTCGTATTCGGCGGGGTACCCGATCGCGCCGACACCGAGGATGAAGCTCTGGCCCGCGATCAAGCGGGGAACCGAATGAACGGTGCCGATCATCCCGGGGTTGGTGATCGTCGCGGTGGTGCCGGCGAAGTCGTCGGGGTTGAGATCCCCGGTCCGCACGCTGCGGATCAGCTCCTCGTAGGCGGCAAAGAACCCGGCGAAGTCAAGCGTGTCGGCCTGCTTGATGTTGGGGACGAGAAGCGTGCGGGTGCCGTCGTCGCGCCGGACGTCGACGGCAAGTCCCAGATTCACGTGCTCATGGCGCACAACCGCGGGCTTGCCGTCGACTTGGACGTAGGCGGCGAGCATCGCCGGCTCCCGCGTGACCGCCTGCACCGCCGCGTAGGCGATGAGGTGGGTGAAGCTCATCTTGCCGCCGCCGGTGCGGGCGAGCTGGTTGTTGAGGATCTGTCGGTTGACCTCGAGGAGCTTGGCCGGCACCGTCCGCACCGACGTCGCGGTCGGTACCGAGAGGCTCGCCTCCATGTTCTGGACGACCCGGGCGGACGCGCCCCGCAACGGCTCCGCCACCTCCGGGGCCGATGCCGGGGGAGCCGCGACCGGCGCCGGGGTGAGCGCGGGCGCAGCCTCTCCGTCCGGCGGCGCGATGCTCTCGCCGTCCTCCGGCCCGGGCGCCGAGGTCGGCGGGCGATAGTCCTCGAAGAACTCGCGCCACGCCTCGGACACCGACGCCGGGTTCTCCCGGAACTGCCGGTACAACTCTTCGACCAGGCCCGAGTTGGGACCGAAGTTGGTGAAGGTCCCGCTCATGTGAGCTCCTCTGTAGGGCTAGACGCGCAGCAGCTCGGCGATCTGGAACGCGAGGTCGAGCGACTGCCGGGCGTTGAGGCGCGGGTCACACCGCGTCTCGTACCGGTGCTCGAGGTGCGCTTCGAGAACTTCCTCGGTTCCACCGAGGCACTCGGTGACGTTCTCGCCCGTGAGCTCGATGTGCACGCCACCGGGCCAGACGTCGGCTTGCTCGCACGCAGCGAAGAAGCCACGCAACTCGCGCATGATGTCCTCGAAGCGCCGTGTCTTGTAACCGCTGGCGTGGGTGAATGTGTTCCCGTGCATGGGGTCGCACGCCCACACGACGGGGTGCCCGGCGACGTTGGTGGCGCGCAGCAGAGGCGGAAGCGCCTCCGCCACTCGGTCGGCGCCCATCCGGCTGAAGAGCACCAGCCGGCCCGGGCGGCGACCCGGGTTCAGCCGCTGGCACAGGCCGAGCACGTCGTCGGGGGTCGACTCCGGTCCGAGCTTGACGCCGATCGGGTTGTGTACGCCGGCGAGGAACGCAACGTGGGCGCCGTCGAGCTGCCGGGTGCGCTCACCGATCCAGAGGAGGTGCGCAGCGCAGTCGTACCAGTCGCCGCTGGTGCTGTCGCGCCGGGTGAGCGCCTCCTCGTAGCCGAGCAGCAGCGCTTCGTGGGCGGTGTAGAGGTCGACCTCGTGCAGCTGGCGTTCTGCTTCGAGGTCGATCCCGCACGCGCCCATGAACCGCATTGCCCGGTCGATCTCGCCGGCGAGCGTCTCGTAGCGGCGGCCCTCGGGATGGGCGGCGACGAACTCCTGGTTCCAGGCGTGCACCCGGTTGAGGTCGGCGTAGCCGCCCTTCGTGAAGGCACGCAGGAGGTTCAGCGTGGCGGCGGCCTGGTGGTACGCGCGGAGGAGCCGGGAGGGCTCGGCGCGACGGGCGGCGGCGTCGAACGCGAAGTCGTTGACCATGTCGCCCCGGTAGGAGGGCAGCGAAACGCCATCGCGGGTCTCGGTCGGGGACGAACGGGGCTTGGAGAACTGGCCCGCGATGCGACCGACCTTCACGGTGGGGACGCCGGTCGAGTACGTGAGCACCACCGACATCTGCAGGATGATCTTCAGCTTCTCTCGGATCCCGTCGGCTGAGAACGCGTCGAACGACTCGGCGCAGTCACCGGCCACGAGGAGAAATCCGTTCCGCTCGTGAACGGCGGCCAGCGAGTCGGTGAGCCGGCGGGCCTCGCCCGCGAAAACGAGGGGTGGCAGCGCCCTCAGCTCGTTGACGACCTGTTCGAGCGATCGGAGGTCGGGCCACTCCGGCTGCTGGCCGGCGGCAAGCCGGTGCCAGGTGTCGGGCGCCCAGCCGGCGTCGAACAGCGGGGAGACCTGCGGGGCGGGATTACTCACAGGTACCCGCTCGGGGAGCCCTCGCCCCCCTCCCGCGGCGGGAATGCGCCGGGCGGGGTGGCCTCGATGGCCCGCTGGCGGCGCATCTGCTCGAACTGGGCCTGCGCGGTCGCCTGCTGGGTGAAGAGGGTCGCCTGGATGCCGTGGAAGAGGCCCTCGAGCCAGCCCACCAGCTGCGCCTGGGCGAGGCGCAGCTCGGACTCCGTCGGGGTGTCGGACGACAGCGGGAGCACCACTTCGTCGAGCTCGTTCTTCAGGTCGGGCGACAGGACGTCCTCGAGGGCGTCGAGCGACTTCTCGTGGATGTCGGCCATCCGCCGGCGGCCGGCGTCGTCGAGCGGCGCGCGGCGAACCTCTTCGAGCATGGTCCGGACCATCGACGCGATCCGGATCAGCTTGGTGGGGCTCGTCACCGACTCGCCGTCGGGGGCGGTCGCCTGCGGGCCGACGATCTCGGGGGTCAGCGTCTCGGGCGGCGGACCGGGACTTGCGGGGTTTGGGGAGCTCACCCCATGAGGATACGGGCTACCCGGCCCCCGGCTTCCACCGGTTCTCGCCGGTGTCGATGTTCGGCGGCACCTTGCCGCGTCCGCCGTCGGTTCGCGGTCCCGGCACCTGACGGAACTCGTAGGGGATCGGTTCGCGCCCGGGCTGACATACCCAACACTCCCCGGTCCGACCCGAGGTGACGATCTTCGCCACGGCATCGGCGATCTGGGAGGCCGGGATGATCGGGAAGTCGGCGGCCGCGAGGGCCTGTTTCGCTTCCTTGCCGAGCATGGGGGTGTCGGTCATGCCGGGGTTCACGCAGTTCGCGGTGATCGACTGGCGCGCCAGCGCGGGCGCGATGCTGCGGATGAAGCCGACGACCGCATGCTTCGTCAGGTCGTAGATCGGATCGGGCGGGAACGGCACGATCCCCGCCAGCGACGACGTTGCGACGATGGCGCCTGCGCCCCGTCGCGCCATCGCCCGGACCGCGGCTCGGGTCCCGAAAACGACGCCGTCGACGTTCACCCGCATGATTCGGCGGTACTCGTCGTCGGCGAGGTGCTCGATATCGGCCCGGGCGATGGCGATGCCCGCGTTCAGGAACGCGATGTCGACACCACCGTGCTCGCGCTCGCAGTGTGCGAAGGCGGCGGCGACGTCGTCGGGATCGCCGACATCAGCCCCGTGAAAGGTGCCGCCCAGCGCGGTGGCGACGTCGTGGCCGGCGTCCTTGGTGCGGTCGACGATACAGATAGCGGCGCCGTCCGCCGCGAGTCGCTCCGCGGTGGCGCGCCCGATGCCCGACGCGGCGCCGGTGATGAGAGCGACCTTCCCGTCGAGTGTCCCCACCGCGGCCAAGCATGGCACGCGGTTCCGGGGAGTGGCCCTGCGATACTGAATGGCGATGCGCCGACGGGTGCGGGCCTTGTTCGTCCGGTACGTACGCAAGCCGTGGTCGCACTCCCGCTGGATCATCGTCGGGGTGCTCGCGGTCGTGGCGATCGCCCTCGGATACTGGGGTTGGAGCCTGGTCGACGATCCCACCAGCGACTCGATCATCGACCGCGTCTACCGGTCGGTGCAGCTGTTCCCGCTCGAGTCCGGGGGCTTCGAGGAGGCGCCGTGGCAGCTGGAGGTGGCGCGAATCCTCGCGCCGCTGGTCGGCGCCTACGCCGCCTTGAGTGCGCTCACCGCAATCTTTCGCGACCAGACGTCCCGCCTCCACACCCGCCTGTTCGCCCACGACCACGTCATCGTCTGCGGGCTCGGCTCGTTCGGCCGCCGTCACGCCCTCGCCCTCACCGGGAACGGTGATCATGTGGTTGCGCTCGAGGTCGATACGGACAGCCCCGCGGTCGGCGACTGCCGCGACGGTGGCGTCGTCGTGTTGCCCGGCGATGCCACTGATCCGTCGCTGCTGCGGTCGGCGTCGGTGCGCCGGGCCCGACTACTGATTGCGGCGTGTGGCGAGGACGCTGCCAACATCGCGATCGCGGCCGAGGCTCGTCGCCTGACCGCAGGGCGACGGCGACCACTCGATTGCCGCGTCGAGGTCAGAGACGGCGAGCTCGGGCGGTTGTTGACTCGCGAAGAGCTGGCTCGGACCGAAGACGCGATGGTTCGCGTGGAGTTCTTCCAGCTCGCCGAGACCGGCTCGCGTGTGTTGCTCGACGAGTTTCCCGCATTCGACGCGACCGGATCGACGCCGTTGGGCCCCCCGCACCTGCTGATCATCGGCCTGGGAGAGATGGGCCGGGCCCTCGTCGTGGAAGCGGCGCGCCGCTGGCGCCTCCAGGAGCAGCCCGGTAATCCGTTGCGGGTGAGCGTGGTGGAGCGGGCCGCCAACCGCCACGTTGAATCCATGCAGGTGCGCTTCCCGCGTCTCGAAGCGACCTGCGACATCGACGCGTTCGACGTCGACGTGGCGAGTCCGGAGTTCCAGCGGGCCGACTTCCTCGCCAAGTCCAACGGTGGAGCGAGCATCACCACCGTGTACGTGTGCCTGGCGACCGACACCGAGGGACTGAGCGCAGCGGTTGTGCTCCGGCGCGAGCTCGGGACCGAAGTGCCCGTCGTCGTGCGGACGACAGCCGCCGCCGGTCCCGCCGACATCGTTGCCGGATCGGAGCAGGGTGGGATCCAGGCCTTCCCCGTGTTCGACCGGATCGCCCGCCCCGATGTGCTGTTGCGCGGAGTCAACGAGACAATCGCCCGCGGGATACACGAGGATTACGTGAGCAAGCAGCGGGCCGAGGGACAGACGCCCACTTCGAACCCGTCGATGGTCGCTTGGGCCGAGCTCCCCGAGACGCTCAAGGAGTCGAACCGCGACCAGGCCGCCAACGTGGGGGCCAAACTCCACGCGGTCGGACGGGGCCTCGTCCCCTTGACCGACTGGGACGAGGATCCGGTCGAGTTCACGTCCGATGAGGTCGAACGACTGGCGGTGATGGAGCACGAACGCTGGCGGCAGGAACGGGCCGGCGGCGGCTGGACACCGGGACCGAAACGCGACTCCGACAGCAAACACACCCCGTACCTCGTGCCGTGGGAAGAGTTGAGCGAGGAGATCCGGGAGTACGACCGCGACACCGTGCGAGCGCTCCCCGGCATCCTCGCCAGTGCCGGATTCGCAGTTGTCCGAGCGCCCGCACCGCGCGCGACTCCGAGTGGCTGAGCGCCCCTTGCGGCGCCCCGTCGTGATGGTGGCGGGCGCGACCAACGACGAATTCGCGCCGGAAGTGCCGAAGTACCGTCGCCTGCTCGGCGACGCGTTCCGGGGATTCAGCGGCACCGTGATCTCGGGCGGGACCGCGCAAGGGATCGCCGGGATCGTCGGTGATCTGGCGGCGACCCACCCGGCCGTCCACGCCGTCGGCTACATTCCCGCGGCCCTCCCGCCGGGGGCGTCGGCCGATTCTCGCTACGCGGAGGTCCGCCGCACGTCCGGCCACGGCTTCTCGGCGGCGGAGCCGCTCCAGGCGTGGGTCGACGTGATCGCGGCGGGTATCGAGCCTGCCGCGGTGGCGGTGCTCGGCGTCGGCGGCGGCGAGATCGCCGTCCTCGAGTACCGGCTCGCCGTCGCGCTGGGCGCCCGGGTCGGCCTCATCGAGGGCAGCGGTGTCGAGGTAGACGAGATACTCGCATCACTGCCGGGCGCGGTCGTGAAGCTACCAGCGGCTGCGGCCGCGATCGCCGCCTTCATCGAAGACGGCAACGCGCTCACTGGATGACGACGAGGCGCTCCTCGGTCATCTCGCGCACCGCATAGCGCGGGCCCTCCCGCGTGTTGCCGCTGTCGCGGATCCCGCCGTACGGCATCTGGTCGGCCCGCCAGGTCGGGACCTCGTTCACGAGCACGCCGCCGAAGTCGAGCTCGCGTGCCGCCCGCAGCGCGGTCGACAGATCCGCGGTAAACACCGCGGCCTGGAGCCCGTAGCGCGTGTCGTTGGCGAGGGCGAGGCCGTCGTCGAGCTCACGGTAGGTCTGCACCGCGACCACCGGCCCGAAGACCTCGAGCGCGCAGACCTTCATGTCGGGTTCGACGTCGGTGAGGACGGTCGGCGCGAGGACCCCGTTCTCGACGTCGCCGCCGACGACCACTTTGGCGCCCCCCCGCTCGGCCTCCTCGACCCACGACACGACGCGGTCGCGCTCGTCCTCCGAGATGAGTGCGGACACGTCGGTGTTCTCGTCGCGCGGGTCGCCGACCCGCAGCGCCTCGACCAAGGGAACGAACGCGTCGAGGAACTCGGATGCGATCTTCTCGTGCACATAGACGCGCTGGGTCGAGATGCACGACTGTCCAGCGTGGCTGAACCCGGCCACCGAGATCTTCTCGGCCGCGGTCTCGAAGTCACCGCTCGGCTCCAGGATCACCGGCGCGTTGTTGCCGAGCTCGAGCCCGACCTTCTTGCGAGGCGCCTGCGCTTTGATCCCCCAACCGACGTCGGGCGAGCCGGTGAACGTGATCATCGCGATGTCGTCGTGGTCGACGAGCGCGTTGCCGACCGTGCCGCCGCCGCCGGTGACGACATGGAGGCGGTCGGCAGGGAGCGCACATTCCTCGAGCAACAGTCGGGTGAGCTTGATCGCCGACAGCGGGGTCTGCGACGCGGGCTTGAGCACTACCGGGCAACCGGCCGCGATCGCGGGGGCGAGCTTGTGGGCGACGAGGTTGAGCGGGAAGTTGAACGGGGAGATCGCACCCACGACCCCGATCGGGACCCGCAGGGTGAAGCCGAGCTTTCCCTCGCCGACGTCGGCAGCCTCGAGGGGGACGACGTCACCGGCCAGTGACCGGGCGGCTCCGGCCGCGAACGTGAACGTCGACACCGCCCGGTTGGCCTCGATGCGAGCGGTCTTGATCGGCTTGGCCGCCTCTTCGGAGATCGTGCGGGCGAACTCGTCGGTCCGCTCCGACAGCAGCCGCGCCGCGGTGTCGAGGATCTGGGCCCGCCGCCACGCCGGCAGCGGGTCGTCGAGGCCGGCACGCGCCGCCGCGACGGCTCGATCGACGTCGGTGGCGGTGCACTTGGGCAC
>JBOGFL010000399.1:0-1599 GCA_050743285.1 Acidimicrobiia bacterium | reverse complement strand
CCGACCGGTCAGTCCGCGGCCGGAGCGTCCGGTGAGACGGCCCCCCGCTCGCTCGCCGAGACCGGGGGCGCGACACCGTTCGGGCTGCTCGCGGCGGCTCTGCTGGCGATGCTCGCCGGCGCCGGTGCACTGATCCTGCGCAGACGACGGGCATGATCCGCCTGTCTCCCGCCACCCCGGCGGGAGACAGGCGTCCGAAGGTGAACGGGAGCAATCGCCACCTCCCGTTCACCTTCTGTGCATCCGAGGGCCTCCCTGCGGCCACGCGGGATCGGTGGTCTGGGCGGGTACCCGACTGAGCCCCTTCCGGTCGGCCCCTCCTGCGGGGGCCACCGGCCCAGCCACCCAGGAGTCCTCCATGCCCCGCCTGCAATCCGCAGCGGCGGTCGCGGCGGTCTGCGCCTTGAGCGCCGCCGCCCTGCTCGCCACCCCCACCGCCGCGATCGGTGCCGATCCGGGCAGCCGTCCTGCCGAGGCGATCTCGGCCGCTCCGAGCCTCGTGCTCAACGAGATCGTCTACGACGACGCGGCCACCGGCCTCGCCGACCAGGTCGAGATCTACAACGCCGGAACCGAGACGGTCGACCTCACCGGATGGACCATCGCCGATGAGAAGCGCGACAGCTTCGGCGCGGCGCCGGAGGGCACCTCGCTCGCACCCGGTCAGTTCCTGGTGCTGATGAAGGACGTCGATTTCGCCTTCGGGCTCGGCAAGGGCGACGAGGTCGTGCTCTTCGACCCGAGCAGCACCGAGGTCGACTCCTACGCCTACGAGAACACCGCGCCGCTGTCGGTGTGGGCGCGCTGCCCCGACGGCACGGGCGCCTGGGCGCCGGCGACGCGGGTGACGCCCGGTGCTCCGAACGACTGCGCGGTCGCTCCCGTCGCCGGCTCCCTCGTGATCAATGAGGTCGACTCGCAGCCGGCCGACTGGGTGGAGTTCTTCAACCCCGGTACGGCTGCGCTCGACATCTCGGGCTACGAGATCCGCGACAACTCCGACGATCACCGCTGGCAGTTCCTCGCGGGAACGCAGATCGGAGCGGGACAGTTCCTCGTCGTCGAGGAGGGGACGATCGGACTCTCCGGAGGTCTCCAGGCTCCGTTCCGCGAGCCCATCGGCATCGGCAGCGCCGACCGCATCCGCCTCTACGACGCCTCGGGTGCGATGATCGACGACACGCTCCCGTGGCAGGGGCACGCGGCGATCGACGGCGACTTCGCCGCGGCCACCCTGGCACGCTGCCCCGACGGTGTCGGCTCCTTCGTGCTCGCGCACCCGACCCCGGGCGCCACGAACTCGTGCGTCATGCCCGACGTCGTGATCAACGAGATCGAGTCGAACGGCGACACCACCGACTGGGTCGAGGTCGTCAACACGGGCAGCACGGCGGTGGACCTCTCCGGCTGGACGTTGATGGACAGCGACCCGACAGGTCACGCGGCCGAGACCACGCCGCTCCCGGCCGGTACCATCCTGCAGCCCGGGGGCTACTTCGTCTTCGATCAGCCGGCGGACTTCCTCTTCGGGCTCGGCAACGGCGACACCGTCACGATCCGCGACGCGAACGGCAACACGGTCGACGAGCACGTGTACGC
>JBOGFL010000398.1:0-2521 GCA_050743285.1 Acidimicrobiia bacterium | reverse complement strand
GCCGTGAGTGCCGCGGCGAGCGACTGCACCTGGGCCCGGCGGTCGGCGTCGCCCAGCTGCTCACGGCACTGGTCGAGGCCGGAAAGGAGCTCGCGCAAGCGGCCGAGCGCGTAGACGACGTAGATCTCGGCCCGGTCGCGGCTCGTCGGCCCGGCCGGACGCAGGGTCATCTGCGCCAGATCGGGACGGAGGGCGGCGACCCGGACTGCGGCCTCGTCGCGGCGGCTCGCCCACTCGGCGTCGTCGGCACGGGCCAGGCCGGCCAGCGCGTCGCCCACACCACGCGCCGCGCGCGCCAGCACATTGCGGAAGTTCGCCCGCTCCTGCAGGGGCCAGATCACCGATGCGGGCACGGCGAACAAGCCGCCCACCACCAAGCCGAGCACCCGATCATCGATCGCCGAGTCGGGCGCCGGGATCGCGCTCGCGACCACGTAGAAAAGGATCACGACGTTGGCGCCCGCCGCCACGTAGCCGCTGTATATCCCCATGTATCCGACGACGAACACGACGACGAACATGAGGATCGTGGCTTCGGCGGTGCTCTCCGAGACCCACGTCCCGAGCGCGACGAGCGGGATCCCGGTCGCGATCAGGGCCGCGTTGGCGAGGAACCGGGACCGGTTTGTTCCCCCGAAGTCGGCGAGTCCGTTGACGCCGATGACCGCGAACACCGCGAGCACAGCAAACTGCTCGTCGTCGACGACGAAGAGTCCGAAGTAGAAGACGATCGACGCCGCGACGGAGGTTCGCAGCGCCCGCCGGAGCGCGCGCAGCCCGGGATCCTGCACGGCGGCCGAGCGTAGACTGCCGCGCGTGACCCTGGCTTCATTGCTCGAGGACATCGTCGGTGACGATCTGCGGGTGGCGTTCCGGCTCTACGACGGCAGCCGCCTCGGACCCGACCCCGCGCCGGCGACGATCGTCGTGCGCTCGCCCGACGCCCTGCGCCGCATGGTGCAGGCGCCCGGTGAGCTGGGCCTGGGTCGGGCGTATGTGGCCGGCGACATCGACCTCGAAGGGGACGTGTACGCGGCGCTGTCGCTGCGTGAGTCCGTGCCCGAGGTGAAGTTCCGGACGCGCCAGGCGCTCTCGGCCATCCGCCTGGTCGGCGTGAAAGGACTGAAGCGGGTGCCACCACCGTCGGAGGAGGCGAAGCTCAAAGGCCGTCGTCACTCGAAGGAGCGGGACGCGGCGGCGATCTCGCACCACTACGACGTCTCGAACGAGTTCTACCGGATCGTGCTCGGCCCGTCGCTCACGTACTCGTGTGCGGTGTGGGCGTCACCCGACATCACGCTGGAGGAGGCGCAGGCGTCCAAGCACGAGCTCGTGTCCCGCAAGCTGGCACTCCAGCCGGGCATGCGCCTGCTCGACATCGGCTGCGGCTGGGGCGGGATGCTGCTGCATGCGGCTCGCCACCACGGTGTGCGGGCGGTGGGCGTCACGATCTCGCGCAGACAAGCCGAGCTGGCGGAGAAGCTGGTCGCCGAGGCGGGCTTGTCGGACCGGGTCGAGGTGCGCCTCCAGGACTACCGCGACGTCGACGACGGACCGTACGACGCCGTCAGCTCGATCGGCATGATGGAGCACGTCGGCCTGTCGCAGCTCGCGACCTACTTCGAGTGCTGCTCGGCGCTCCTCCGCCCGGGCGGGCGGTTGCTCAACCACCAGATCGGCCGGCCTGCGACCGGTCCCGGTTCGAGCGCGGGGACGAGGTTCGCCAAGCGCGGCTTCATCGACGCCTACGTGTTCCCCGACGGCGAGCTGCACGAGGTCGGAACCGTCGTCTCCGCGCTGCAACAGTCCGGCTTCGAGGCCCGGCACCTCGAGAGCCTGCGCGAGCACTACGCGCTGACGCTGCGGGAGTGGGTCGGCAACCTCGAGCGGGACTGGGACACGGCCGTCGCCGAGGCGGGCGAAGCGCGGGCGCGCGTCTGGCGCCTCTACATGGCGGGCTCGGCCCTCGGGTTCGAGGACGGCCGCATCCAGGTGCACCAGGTGCTGGCGGTCAAGCCCGACGGCGCTCGCTCGGGATTGCCGCTCCGACCGACGTTCGAGTGAGGCGCGGCTAGGGAGCCGGCTCGGGGAACTGCTCCGCCAGCCAGGCCAGGATCTCGGTCAGTGCCTGCTCACCCGCGGGCGTCAGCGCGCGGCGGGTGCGGTCGAAATTGTGTTCCGCGCCTGGGACCACGACGACGTCGGCGGTGTGGCCGGTGCCATTGAGCGCGTCAGCGAACGCGGTCGTGCCTGCGATCGGCAACGTCGTGTCCGCGTCGCCGTGGAAGAGCAGCGCCGGGCCGGACGCGTCGGCGGCGAGCGCGACCGCGTCGCTGAGCTCATAGCACGCCTGCACGTCGGGATCGGGGCTGTCTGACGGTCCGCCGCAGTACTCCTCGGGATCGGCACGGTTGCCCTCGTACGCGCCGTAGAAGCCGATGAAGCCGTTGACGAGCGCGCTCGTGCCGTCGTCGTACAGACCCTCACCCGCGAACGCGGGATCGTCGTCGGTGACGTACGC
>JBOGFL010000397.1:0-2755 GCA_050743285.1 Acidimicrobiia bacterium | reverse complement strand
GGACCACCGCGGGCGGGTTGCGGTCGCGGTCCTGGACGACGGGCACCGGGAGGAAACATGAGTCCGACGCCGGATCTCGGCGCAATCGCGGACGAGCACATGCGATGCGAGTTCGCGCTCAAGAGCGCGGAACGCACCATGGAGACGATGACCGAGAACCCCTATCTGAATCACGTGCCCACCGCGACCGGGGCTGCCGGTCACGATGCCGTGCTCGCCTTCTACCGAGACTTGTTCATCCCTTCCTGGCCCGACGACGCCGGGATCACGCCGGTGACGCGGACTATCGGTGGAGAACGACTTGTCGACGAGTTCGTCGTTCACTTCACGCACACGACGCGAATGGAGTTCATGCTCCCGGGCGTCGAGCCCAGCGGTAGGAGGGTCGAGCTCCCACATGTGGTGATCTTCGGTTTCGAGGACGACAAGATCGCCTACGAACGCATCTACTGGGATCAGGCGAGCCTGCTGGCTCAGGTCGGAGCACTCGATACGGCCACGGTGCCCGCGCTGGGCGCCGAGGAGGCACGGAACGTCCTCGATCCGGACGCGCCCGCGAACGAGATCATGGGGCGGTTCGGCCCAACACCCTGAAGGCGGTCCGCGGGACATTCGTGATCACGCCCGCGACACCCCACCCGGCCAGCTCGAGGATGCGCTGCGGATCGTCGACCGTCCACGGCATGACCGTGAGGCCGGCGGCGTCGCACTCGTCGACGAGCGCCCGGTCGACGAACCCGAAGAACGGGTTGAGGCCCCGGTGACCGCGATCGGCGGCAGCTGCCGCCGCCCCGTCGTGGCCGTCGACGACGAGCCACGCGGTCGGGATCGCGGCATCGGTGGCGTGAACGCGATCGACCGTGTCGAGGTTGAACGACGAAACGACAACCCGGTCGTGCCAGCGCCTCTCTGCGACAACGCGGCACACCTCGCACGCGACATCCTGGCCGGGATCCAGGTCCGGGTCGCCTTCGTTGTTCTTGATCTCGATGTTGACGCTCACGCCGGCGCAGGCGTCGAGCGCGTCGTCGAGTGACGGCACCCACCCAGGCAGGTCGGACGCAGCCAAATCCACCAAGTTCCGCCCGTCTTCGAGGTGCGCGTCGTGGTGCACGACGTAGTGCCGATCAGCGGTGCGGCGGACGTCGAGCTCGATACCGTCAACCCCGAGGTCCACCGCAGCGCGAAACGCGTCCACGGTGTTCTCGCGGTGATCCTCGTGCCAGCCTCGGTGCGCGAAGACCGCTGTCACGCGGGACCGGTTCCGGTGGCGTCAAAGTACTCGGCGTGACGGGCGGCCGCGTCGGCGCCGAACAAGATCGTGCCCGCTTCCTGGAGCCGCCCCGACCTCGCCAGATCATCGTGCCGCATGACCATCGCGATCTTCGAGCGCCGCCGCAGGAAGTCCTCGAGCTTGGTGACCATCTCGCTGCTCGCGGCTTCGCCGAGCTCGCAGCGGAGGTACTCCGTGCCCTCGATGACCTCCTCGGCAAGCCGCGGCTCCTCCCGAATCGCTTCGAGCATCGCGAAGGCGCGTTGTCCATACCGCCGCCACAGGCGATCGGCCACCGACTCGTGACGACCCGGACCCACGTACAGATCCATCAGGCGGGCCTGACGGTAGAGCTCGTGCCGGTCCTCTTCGGGCGGCTCGCCGTACCAGTCGTGCCGATCGCGCCGCAGCTTCACGCCCAGCCGCTGCACGTGGTCGCCCACCTCGCGCCCGATGTTCAAGCAGTCGGTGAGCTTGCCACCGAGAATCGTGATGTGGCCGCGCTCACGGTCGGATTCGATCGCGTGACGTCGCGAGAGCGCTGTCCAGTCGGCGTCGTCCGGTGCGGGCTGCGCGCGCTCCACGACGAGCGGTCGCACGCCGCTTCGTTCGCTGATCACGTCGGCGGCCTCGAGGGGGGCCGGCAGGTCCAGCCGGGCGTTGATCTGGTCGAGCAGGAACTTGCGGTCGTCGGCGTCCACGTGGGTACGGGGATTGGTGACCCGTTCGTCGGTGGTGCCGATCACCGAGCACGGTCCCATGGGGATCACGTAGAAGAGCCGTTTGGTGTCGTCGAAGAACGCGAGCACCCGGTCGTGCCGCCCGATTGCGGGAACGATGAGATGTATGCCCTTCGAAAGCACGAGGCGGTGCCTGGTCTCTATCCCATGAGCTGCGTTCATCTGGTCGGCAAAGGGACCGGTCGCGTTGACGAGCACCCGCGCTACGCAATGCATCTCCCGTCCTGTCGTCGTGTCGCGCAGTTGGACCCGCCATCGGCTCTCCTTCCGCTCCGCGTGCTCGAGCGTGACGTAATTGACGACCGCCCCGCCTGACTCGAGTGCGGCGCGCACGAACCCGAGCACGAATCGGGAGTCGTTGTCGATCAGATAGGCATCCGAGTACTCGATACCGCCGCGCACCATGTGGGTGTCGACGACCGGCTCCTCCTGGGCGATGCGCCGCCGCCCGACGTGCCGCGGCGCGTGCAGGAACCCGTTCCCGATCAGCCAGTACGCCAGGGCACCGGCGGTGGCAAACCAGGGCCGGTACGGAGCGTTGCGGTCGAGCGCGGCGAGGAACCGGATCTCGCGGATGTTTGCCGGGTACGCGCGAATGAGGCGGTTGCGGGAACGGCACAGATTGCGGACGAGCCGGAACTCGTAGTTCTCCAGATACTTGAACCCGCCCCAGACCAGGTTCGAGGACTGCTCGCTCGTGAAACCCGCGAAGTCACCCCGATCCACAAGCGCGACCCGAGCG
>JBOGFL010000396.1:0-2388 GCA_050743285.1 Acidimicrobiia bacterium | reverse complement strand
CTGGCCGCCGACGTCGGGCAGGGCGGCGACTTCGACGCGATCCGTGGGCGGGCGCTGGGCGCAGGCGCAGTCGCAGCCGAGGTCGTCGACGCCCGCGAGGAGTTCGCCCGCGACTACGTCACTCCCGCGTTGCGGGCCAATGCCAAGTACGAGGGGAAGTACCCGTTGGTGTCGGCGTTGTCTCGCCCGCTCATCGCCCGCCATCTCGTCGACGCGGCCCGTGCGCACGGCGCCGACGCAGTTGCCCATGGCTGCACCGGCAAAGGAAACGACCAGGTGCGCTTCGAAGTGTCGGTGCGTGCGCTGGCGCCCGATCTCGACGTGCTGGCGCCGGTCCGCGTCTGGGGCTTCACCCGGGACGACTCGATCGAGTACGCGGCCAAACACGACATCCCGGTGGCGGCGACGAAGAAGAGCCCGTACTCCGTCGACGAGAATCTGTGGGGCCGCACTGTCGAATGCGGGATTCTCGAGGACCCGTGGGTCGAGCCGCCCGCCGACATCTACGACCTCACCGCGCCACCGACCGGCGGCGTCCCCGAGCCGCGGGAGATCGTGCTCGGGTTCGAGCAGGGCGTGCCGGTGTCGCTCGACGGCCGCGCCGTGAGCCTGCACGAGCTCGTGCCCCAGCTCTCGGAGATCGTCGGCGCGTACCAGTGGGGCCGGATCGACATGGTCGAGAACCGGCGGGTCGGCATCAAGAGCCGGGAGATCTACGAGTGCCCGGGCTCGCTCGCGCTGTTGCTCGCCCATGCCGACCTCGAGTCGGTCACGCTCGAGCGCGATCTCATGCGTGAGAAGGCCCGACTCGAGCCGCGCTACGCCGAGATCGTCTACGACGGCCTCTGGTACTCGCCGCTGCGCGACGCGCTCGACGCGTTCATCGCGGTCTCGCAGGACGTGGTGACCGGGGAGGTGCGGCTACGCCTCGAGGCGGGGGTCTGCACCGCCGTCGGCCGCCGGGCCGAGCAGGGGCTCTACGACTACGAGCTCGCGACCTACGACACCGCCGACGCGTTCCGCCACGAGGACGCGGCCGGGTTCGTGCGGTTGTGGGGCCTCTCGCTCGAGACGTGGGGGCGCCGCCACCCGCCCGAGCGCCGGTGACCGACGCGCGCCGACCGGTGGGAGGCCAGGGAACGGGCAAGCCCCTTTGGCACGGGCGCTTGGGGAGCGAGCCGGCGCCCGAGATGCTCGCGTTCACGTCGTCGCTGCCCTTCGACGTCCGGCTGGCCGCCGACGACGTCGACGGCTCGCGCGCCCACGTCCGCATGCTGGCGCAGGTGGGCATCCTCGACCCGGGCGAGCGCGACGCGGTGCTCGCCGCGCTCGACCAAGTCGAGACGGAACTGACCGACGGCACCTTCGAGTTCGCCGAAACCGACGAGGACGTGCACACCGCGGTCGAGCGGCGCGTGACGGAACTGGCCGGCGCGCCCGGCGGGCGTCTCCACACCGGACGCAGCCGCAACGATCAGGTTGCCCTCGACCTGCGCCTGTACCTGCGCCGAGAGGGCCGGGCGGTCGCCGCCCAGCTCGTCCGCCTCCAGGAGGTGCTGCTCCACCGGGCCGAGGCGGCCGGCGACGCGTACCTGCCCGGTTACACGCACCTGCAGCGGGCCCAGCCGGTTCTGCTCGCCCACCACCTGCTCGCCTACTTCTGGATGCTCGGTCGCGACGTCGACCGCTGGCACGACGCGCTGCACCGGGCCGAGGTCTCGCCGTTGGGCGCGGGCGCGCTGGCGGGCACGAGCCTGCCCATCGATCCCGACGCGACCGCCAGCGCGCTCGGCTTCCGCGAGCGGTTCCACAACTCGCTCGACGCGGTCGCCGACCGCGACTTTGTCGCCGAGACGTTGTTCGTGCTCGCGCTGACCCAGGTCCATCTGTCGCGACTCGGCGAGGAGCTCGTGCTGTGGGCGAGCACCGAGTTCGGGTTCGTCCAGTTTCCCGACGCGTACGCGACCGGGTCGTCGATGCTCCCGCACAAGAAGAATCCCGACATCGCCGAGCTCACTCGAGGCAAGGCGGGTCGGCTCATCGGCAACCTCACCGGGCTCCTGGCGACCATGAAGGGCCTGCCGTTGTCGTACAACCTCGACCTTCAAGAGGACAAGGAAGCCCTGTTCGACAGCCTCGACACCGCCGGCCGCACCCTGACCGCGCTCACCGGCCTCATGGAAGCGATCCATTTCGACCGCGCCCAGATGCAGCTTGCGGCTGACAGCGAGCACGGCGCCGTCACCGACCTCGCCGAGTTCCTCGTCGGGCACGGCGTGCCCTTTCGGGATGCGCACGCCCGGGTCGGCGCGCTCGTGCGGGAGGCACTCGAGCGGGAGGTACCGCTGCGCGACCTGGTGGCCGCCGACCCGCAGCTCGGCGTCGACG
>JBOGFL010000395.1:0-1858 GCA_050743285.1 Acidimicrobiia bacterium | reverse complement strand
TCTCGACGCCGCGAGCTGCATGCTGCCGTACCCGAATGACTTCTTCACGGTGGCCGACGACTCCACCGATACCGGCCGGCGGCTCGCCTTCAACGCGAGCGCGATGCCGAAGAGCGTCGCCGGCGTGTCGGTCTTCGACCCCGACTACAACCGCAACGACGGATTCAGCCCCAACAACACGATCCTCACCCGGATCCCGGGGATCGAGACCCAGGAGGCGTTCGACGCCAACGGCCTCGTCCCGCAGACCGACATCGGGGCGTACGCGGATGCCGGTCAGCGGGTCGTCCTGATCAACGCCGAGACCGGAGAGCGCCACCCGATCTGGGCGGAGCTCGACGAGATCCCCGACAACGACAGCCAGCGGCTGCTGATCGTCCACCCGGCGGTCGCGCTCGAGTACGGCTCACGCTACGTGGTCGCGCTGCGCGACCTCACGAACGCCGGCGGGCAGCGGGCTTCAGCCGAACCCGATCTTCAAGGCGTACCGCGACGGCAAACCGACCGGCAGCGCGCTCGTCGAGAAGCGGCGTCCGCACATGGAGCAGCTGTTCGGCACCCTCGGCGACGCCGGGATCGACCGCGAGGGCCTCTACCTCGCGTGGGACTTCACGGTGGCGAGCGAGGACAATCTCACCGAGCGCCTGGTGGCGATGCGCGACGACGCCTTCGCGCAGCTTGGCGACACGGACCTCGGGGACGGAGTGGTGCAGGGCGTCGCCCCCGATCTCACTGACGTCGCCGACACCGAGTACATCCTGTGCGCCTCCGACGGCACGCCGGAGTGCGAGCAGCAGGGCGGCACCTACCCCGGTTACGATGGCACCGGACCGCACAACGGCAACGTCTATACGGGTACCTCGCAGAGCGACTACGCGTTCAAGCGCGTGACCGGGACGATCACGGTCCCGTGCTACATGGACCCGCCCGGCCAGTCATCGAACCAGGTCGACCCAGACGTCCCGTGTGCTGCCGGGTCGCGGCTGCACTACGACGGCGACGCCGATGTGCCGAGCCAGAACGGCGACGAGACGTGGGAGGCACCATTCACGTGCGTGCTGCCGCGAACCGGCGATGGGGCCAACCAGATGGCGACCGGAAAGCCGGGTGTGTTGTTCGGGCACGGCCTGCTTCAGAACCACCGCATCGCGGAGCAGCTCGGCCTCTTCCCAGCGTCGCTGGACGGCGTGGCGTGCAGCACCGACTGGATCGGCCTATCGGCGATCGATCCGATCACGGGCGCGCTGCTCGCGCACGGGGACATCAACTTCCTCGTCAACCTGCTCTCCGACCTGAGCCTGTTCCGCGCGCTGCCGGATCGCTCCCAGCAGGGCTACGTGAACGCGCTCTACCTGGCGCGGGCGATGGTCCACCCCGACGGGCTCGCCCACCTACCCGAGTTCGACGATGGCGCCGGATCGGCGCTCGACACCGACGAGGAGATCGGGTACCTGGGCGTCTCGCTCGGCGGGATCTTCGGCGGCGCGACCCCCGCGGTGGCGCCCGACTGGGAGCGGGCGGTGCTCAGCGTCCCCGGGATGGGCTTCACGACGCTGCTCACGCGGTCGACCCAGTTCAACGTGTTCCTGCCGCTCATCTACGGCCGGTACCCGAACCCGCTCGAGCGCCAGTTGGGGATCTCCATCCTCCAGACGCTGTGGGATCGCGGCGAGCCGAGCGCCTACGTCCACGGCATCACCGACGGGCGATTCGGCACGCCGCCGCACGAGGTGATGATCCACGAGGCGTTCGGGGACCACCAGGTGGCGAACGTCCAGACGGAGGCGCTGGCGCGGACGCTCGGGGCGGTCGTGAAGACGCCCGCGCTCGCCCCGGGGCGCTCGACCGACGTCGAGCC
>JBOGFL010000394.1:0-3249 GCA_050743285.1 Acidimicrobiia bacterium | reverse complement strand
GGTGTGAGCTGCGCGGCAACCGGTGCGCTCGGCGCGGCCACGCCGCCAGGCGGCCGCTCGCTGGCGACATACAGGACGCGGCCGCGCTCCCATGCGGTGACGTGGACCGTCTCGCCGAAGTGGCTCACCAGCAGGCGTGCGGTGGGCATGACCACGTCGAGGTACCCGCTCGTGGCGAGCATCGTCCGCGCCAGCCCCAGCGTTCGCCAACCGAGCCGGTAGCGTCCGCACGGCAAGCGCTCCGTCAAGCCGACGCTCGTCAACTCGGCTAGCAGCGCATGCGCCGTCGACTTGGCGATCCCCAACTCGCCCGCCACCTCGCTCGGCCCCCAATGCGGGTGATCGTCCGAGAAGAGATCGAGCACCAGGGCCGCCTTGCGGACGCTCGCGGGCATATAAAAAGCGTAGCCGCGTGCCGCGAGGACGCCCGTGCGGTTACCCCGATCTCGCGGATCGCCCAACGCTCCGGTTGCCGGCCTGGGCGGGCGTGTCGAGCTTGGCTCGTCACCACGCCCGGATGATCTCTCCGCTGCGCCATCCCTCCACGCTGCGCTGGAAGGCGGACGCAATGTCGCGCATGGGAACGGGGGCGCGGCCGGGGTTGAACTGGCCGAACTGCTCGTAGCTGTCCTGGGCCAGCCCTGGGCTGACGGCGTTGATCCGTATATGCCGCTCGAGGCTCAGGGCCGCAGCGCGCACGAAGCCTTCAACGCCGCCGTTGGCGACGGCGAAGCTGGTCGCCTCGGGGATTGGATCGTCGAAGACATAGCCGGACATGAGCGTGAATGAGCCCCCGTCGGAGATCAGCGATCTCCCGAGCAGGACGAGGCGAACCTGCCCGAGGAGCTTGCTGTGAACGCCAAGCGCGAGCTCCTCCTCAGTCACGGTCCCGAAAGGGCCGAAGTGCGCCTCGCCGGCCGCGCATGCGAGCGCGTCGAAGCTCCCGATCCGCCGGTACATGGCCCGCACGGAGTCCGGCGAGCTGATGTCCACTCGGACGTCGCCGGACTACCGCCCCGCCACGACGATGTCATGTCGAGCCGACAAGAACTCGACCACGGCTGTGCCGATGGTTCCGGCGCCTCCAACCACGATGATGCGCACGTGACAGCCTCCAATGCAGGTGAGCAGGCCGAGTGCGACACATCGCGGCTCAGTGATCTCGGCGCGAGGATCGCCATCTACCACCGACATGCCGCTCGGCCCCGGTGACGGTTCTGGCTCTCTACGGTGCCGCGCCGCATCCCCGCAACCAAGCACTGTTCGCTACAGCCGAACCGCGCGTGAGCTTCGCAGCGACCGGTGCGTTCGCGGATACGAGTCGATGATCCACAGCTGTTCTCGCGCGACCCTGAAGTGCCCCGCCTCCGACGGTCGATCGAGGTTGGTCTTCTCGAGTGGATGGACGGCTACGGCAACCGATTCGGACTCGTTTACGTCGACTTCGACACCCAACAGCGCGTCCCGAAACTCAGCGCCGAATGGTTCCGCGAAGCGGCCCGCCAGAACGCGGTCGTGTAAACGGGAACCGGCCCGGGGGGTGTAGGCACCCCCCACCACGGTCAGACGGCGACCAGCCAGCCCTTCCAGGCGTTCCGTGTACTTGGGGTTTGTGTCGCCCCTCCGACACCTCAGAACGTATGTTCGGTCACGAGTTCGGGCGGGAGTAGTTCCGGGAGTAATCGCGGGAGTGGTTCCGTACACTGCGTGGGCTGCTTGCAGCGCGGGACACTCGCCGCGAACCTGCGTATGAGCAGGTTTCGGGCAGGACGATCCGGGTCGTGCCGCGTTCAGGGGTCGCCGGTATCAGCGTGCCCCTGACCAGCACATAGGTGATGGGCGTGATGGCGCTCGGCTGTCGGGTTCTACGCCGGCGTGGCCGCTTCGAACCAGGTTGCAAGTGCTCGAGGCAAATCTGGGACCGTGAGGTCATCGCACAGCGAGCGGCCCGGCCCAGTTGCATGGTGATCGCTGGGCCTTTAGGGCCTTTTGCCGTATCCCAGCGCCTCGATGATCTTCCCGTCCCGCACGCGCATGAGATTGACGCCTCGGTAGTCCTGGGCGCCGGTGACCCGCCAGCGGATGACGGCCCGGTCGCCGTCGACGTCGACGTGCTCGGTCTCGAACTGGATCGTGGTATCGGACGCCAGTTCCTGCCAGCCGGCGAGGCATTCGTCGTAGCCTCTCCAGACGTTGCCGTCGGGCGCCGGGCCGGTGCCTTCCATGACGCAGTCGTCGGCGATGAGGTCGACGAGCTTGTCGGGTGCCCGCTCTCGGAAGGCGGCGTTGAACTGGTCGATGATGGTGGCGGTGTTGGTCATGGCGGCATCGTCCACCGCGCAGGGCCGCTCGGCAACTCCCCGGAGGGAATGGCATCGATGCCCGGTGTGGGCGACGATCACGCCGTGATGTCCCGGTTCCCGAGCGAGCTGCGGCGGTGGCGCACGGCCCGCGGGCTGAGCCAGTTGGAGCTGGCGCTGCGGGCGGGCACGACCCAGCGGCACGTCAGCTTCATCGAACAGGGCCGTTCCCGTCCGGGGCGCGGCATGGTTGCGCGGCTGGCGGAGTCGATGGAGCTCACGCTGCGAGAGCGCAACACGCTGCTGCTGTCGGCGGGCTTCGCTCCCGCGTTCCCGGAGTTGCCGCTCGACGACGAGGCGCTCCGGCCGGTGCGCGAGGCGCTCGACACGATCCTCGACGGTCATCTCCCGTACCCGGCGATGGTCGTGCGGCACCACGGCTTCCTCGTCACCGCCAACCGCGCGTTCGACGTATTCAACGAAGGCGTCGACCCCGCGTTGCTGGCGCCGCCGGCCAACATGTTCCGCCACGCCCTCCACCCCAATGGTCTCGCGCCGCGGGTTCGCAACCTGCCCGAGTGGGGACGGCACATCACCGAGCACCTGCGGGCCCTGCTCGTGCGGAGTCCCGACCCGGCGTTGGAGGAGTTGCTCGCCGAGCTCGAGTCCTACCTGCCGCCGCTGCCGGCGGAGGCCGACGTGCTCGGCTTCGCCGTACCGCTGGAGCTGACGTCCGTCGACGGCGACCTCCGACTCATCACCACGCTCACATCGTTCGCCACCGCCGCCGACGTCACGCTCGCCGAGCTGCACCTCGAGGCGTTCCTCCCCGCCGACGATCGCACCGCCGAGGTGCTGCGCCGCCGATGGGGGTGACGATCGACGACGCCCGGCTGATGGTCTGCGTACGGCTCGACGCCCTCGACGTCGAGGAGCTGGGGAGCTACTC
>JBOGFL010000393.1:0-3557 GCA_050743285.1 Acidimicrobiia bacterium | reverse complement strand
CCGGGCCGTGGCCTGCCAGCGAGCCACCGCGCCGGGCTCGGGCAGGGCGCCGGCCGTCTGCGCATCAGTGACGAGCGGAAACTCGATGGGTTGGCGCGACAGCGGCATGGTGCGGAACCGGGCCGGTTCGCCGGGGTCGGGAAGCGCGACATCGTCGCCAAGGGTCACCAGCGCCAGCGGTACCTCGGAGACGCCGTCGATCCCGACGAGACGCGAGATCGCGTCGTCGGGGAAGCCAACGTGAACTCTCGCATCGAGACCGTGCGCGGTCGCCATCGCGAGCAGGTTGGCCAGCAGCGTGCCGGCGTCCCAGTACAGGTGGCGGAAGCCGCGCTCGCCGTACTTCCATCCCGTCCGCCACGGGATGGCCGTGAGCACGAGTACGAGCGGGCCACCCGGCGGAAGGTCGCGTACCGGTGTGAGGCCCATTGCGAGCGGCGTGAAGTGGTGCACACCCGCCGGGATGCCCGGTATTCCTCCGGACACCACGTAGAGCTCGACCGGATGAAGATTCCCGGCCGACATCGCGGCCCGGAAGTAGGTGCGTGACCCGTCGGGGCTCGAGCTCGTCCGGGTCACGCCGGCAGCAAAGAAAAGGAGTCGCGCCAGTACGGTGGCGTCGAGCGCCGCCGGCGGCCCGCGGAACGTTCCCGAGAGCGCCGCGAACGCGGTGGCGCCGGTCTCGCCGAGGTCGCGCGGGAGCGGCACCGGCGGGCGGTCGGGATAGAGCTTGAACGGCGCGGGCCGGTTCGACGGATCGAGCGGGCGGAACGAAACGAACCGTTCCGGCTGCTCGACGCTCGACCCGTGCCGGGTGAGCCGGTGGTACTCGAGTGCGGCGTCGGGATCGTTGACCGGCGTCATTTAGGCTCACCCTATGGCTTGCGCGACGCCATCGCCGACGCCGAACCCGAACGCGATGAAGTTCACGCTCGATGTGACCCTGCCCGATCGAATTCTCGCCGATCGGGGCGATGACGTCGACGACGAACTCACACGCGCATTGCTCGCGATTGAAGGCGTCGCGTCGGTCTTTGGAATCAACGATTTCGTCACGATCACGCGCGAAGAAGGCGTCGAGTGGGAGCCCATCATCGCGGCCACGCAGCAAGTTGTCGCCGAGCACCTCGATGTCGGGGGCGCGCGACCCGACGCTGACGCGGTGGCACGGGCGCGGCAGCTGCTCAGGAACGCGGTCGCCCCACCGAAGCCCACGCCCGTCGATCTTGGCAGGCAGCCGGAGCCCGACCGGGAGTAGCGGCCCTATCGTTGCTCGGGTGCAGGTGCCCAATCCGCTGCGTGCTGCTTTCGGCTGGATCGGAGACACCGCGTCGCGGTTGCTGTTCGGTGACTCGACGCCGTCGACGGAGGTCGTCGGCGATCGCGACGCGGGACTCTTCGGTCCCGACAGCGTCGCGTGGAGACTGCACGCCGACGCCTCGATGCTTGTTGCCGGCTTGCGCGCGGTGGTCGTGCAGACGTTGCACCCACTCGTTATGGCGGGCGTGGCCGAGCACTCAGATTTCCGGCATGATCCGTGGGGCCGCCTCCAGCGCACGGTTCGGTTCGTCGATGCGGTCACCTACGGAACCGCCGCCGAGGTCGAATCTGTGTTCGGCCAGGTTCGCGGTGTCCACCGGAGGATCAAGGGTTTCTCGCCCGACGGGCGGCCCTATGACGCCACCGACCCACACCTGGTGGCGTGGGTTCACGCCGTCCTCGTCGACAGCGCCCTGCTCGCGTACGGCCGGTTCGGCCGGTGGCGGCTCGAGCCTGCCGACGCCGATCGCTATGTCGCCGAGATGGCGATCATCGGCGAAGGACTCGGTGCCGAGTTCGTACCTCGCGATGTCGCCGGTTTGCGGCAGTGGCTCGCGGATGTCGACGGGCTTGATGTCGGGCCCGATACCCGCGCCGCCGCGCTGTATCTCCTCGTATTGGCGCCGGTGCCGCTCTATGCGCGGGGGGCGTACCTCACGTTGTCGGCGGCCGCGGTCAGCTTGCTTCCCGACTGGGCGCGCTGGCGGCTCGGTGTACCGCGGGTGCCGCTGGCCGATCCGTTGATCGTCGTCCCGGTGACGAAGGCGATGCTCGCGGTTTCCAACCGGGTCCTGCCTCCACCGCCCGGTCGACTGGCGGCCGAGACCCGGCTCGTGCAGGAGGGTCTGCCGTCGCTCGTACACTGAGCCGCGATCACAGGTGAGAGGAGCCGCTGATGGCGAACAACGAGAACAACGACACGCCGCACTGGCGGGGGATCAACCACCTCGCCCTCGTGACCCCCGACATGGACGCCACAGTTCGCTTCTACGCCGGCGTTCTCGGTATGCGCCTGGTCGCCACCACGATGGCCGGCCCGATGCGCCACTACTTCTTCGAGATGGGGCAGGAGAACACCGTTGCGTTCTTCGAGATTGCCGGCATCGAGACGTTCGCCAAGCCCGCCGGCGGCCCGCCGCCCGCGTTCCCGATCCAACTCGACCACATCTCGTTCAACCTTCCCGACGAGCAGGCGTTGCACGCGCTGCGGGCCCGGCTCGAGGCCTTCGGGTCGGATGTGACCGAAGTCGTCGACCACGGCTTCGTGCGGTCGATCTACTTCACCGACCCTCACGGCATCGCGCTGGAGACGTCGTGGTGGGCCGTCGACGCCACCGGTCGCCCCACGGACTACGACGACACCCGCCTGTTCGGCGACCCCGATCCGGTGCCGGCGGTCGCCGAGCTGCGCGCCCAGGGCTTCGTGAGCGCCACCCCCGAGACGCGCCTCGTCGGTGACGAGATTCTCGACCCGGCCTAGGCACCACACCGAGCCGCGCCCAATCGCGCCTCGGCCAGCTCCCGCAGCTCCTCGGCGCTGATCTTGGCCCCGCGCCGGATGTCGGTGGTGTTCACCGGCTCCTTGAGCTGGCCTGCACCTACCGGCTTGCCGACGTGACGGTCGAGGTCGCTGGTGTCGAACTCGATCTGCTGCTCCCCCATGGTGACCTTCTCTCTTACACAGCTGCGGCGTTTGCCGGCGACGGGACGCCGATCCGGCCCGCCTTCCTCCTCCTCTCGCGTGACCCGGCGCGTGAATCTAGTGCGATCCCGGGCGCGCGACGCCAGCCTGGAGCGTCGCGTGTTGAGCGGAGGGAGTGGGATTTGAACCCACGGTGCCCGGAGGCACAATGGTTTTCGAGACCATCCGATTCGGCCGCTCTCGCATCCCTCCGTCTCTGATTTTACCGGGCGGCCTTGTCGCGCTTGCCCTCGAAGAATTCGATCAGCAGCGCGGCGGCTTCTTCGGCGCGAATGCCGTCTACGACGTCGAACTCGTGGTGCAAGCGCGGATCGGCACCGAGGTTGTAGAGGCTCCCGGCCGCGCCCGCCTTCGGGTCGGCGGCCCCGAACGCCACCTGCGCGATACGGGCCGACACCGCGGCACCGGCACACATCGCACACGGTTCCAGGGTCACCACCAAGGCGCAGTCGTCGAGGCGCCAGCGACCCAAGGCTGACGCCGCGTCGCGCAGCGCGAGGATCTCCGCGTGGGCGGTCGGGTCGCCGGCCAGCTC
>JBOGFL010000392.1:0-1897 GCA_050743285.1 Acidimicrobiia bacterium | reverse complement strand
CCCATACGGTGGTTCAGCGCCCAAACAACACGAGCGCCTCATCCGGTGCCAGCGTGAGCGTGCCGTTCACCGTTTCGCCGTCGCGGGAGCGGTTCGTACAGATTGCGATGGTGCCGGCGACGGCGTCGTGAGTTGCCGGTTCGGGGCCGAGGTTGAGCGCGACCACTGCGCCGTCGCCGCGCCGCCAGGCCCACAGCCCACCATCGACGACGAGAGTGCGGTACTCGCCGTTCCGCAGGTCCTCTGACTCGCGCCGGAGCGCGACGAGGTCGCGCGCGAGGTTGAGCATCGAGGCGGGATCGGCACGCTGGCGGTCGACGTCCTCCCACTGCATCGCCGAGCGCTCGGGGTCACGGCCGAGGAAGTCGCGTGCGTCGCCGGCGCCGACGGGAACGTCGGTCATGCCGATCTCGTCGCCGTAGTAGAGGATCGGCGTCCCCCGCAGCGTGAGCAGCATCAGCAGCGCGACCCGGGCGCGCGCCGCCTCACCCTTGGCCCAGCGGGTCGGGAACCGCGACACGTCATGGTTACCGGCCGCCCAGACCGGCCAGGCCTCGGACGGCAACGCGCGCTCGGTTGCCTCGACGACGGCGCTGAGCGAATCCGCGTCGAACTTGGCAAACACGAACGGGAAGTTGAGCGCAAGGTTCAGTTCGTCGTCACGGCCGTAGAAGGTCGCCAGCGTCTCGACGTCGTGCACCCACGTCTCGCCGAGCAGCAGCCCGGGCGGCTCGTAGCCGTCGGTGATCACCCGCCAGTGGCGGTACACGTCGTGCACCTCGGGCCGGCAGAGGTTGTAGACCGGCTTCTGCCCGAGCACGCGGGCGTACCAGTCGTCGTCATCGGTCGCGGGCGGGTTGTCGCGCAGCTCCCGGTCCTTGACGAGGATTTGGGCGACATCGATGCGGAAGCCGGCGACACCGCGGTCGAGCCAGAAACGGAGGATGTCGTCGAAGGCGGCCCGCACGCCTTCGTTCCACCAGTTGAGGTCGGGCTGCTCCGGAAGGTGGCTGTGCATGTACGACTGGCCGGTCGTGGCGTCGAAAGTCCACATCGGACCGCCGAAGCCGCTCACCCAGTTGTTCGGCGGCGAACCGTCGGGCTTCGGGTCGGCCCACACGTACCAGTCGCGGTGATCGGCGTCGCGAGACGAGCGGGCGTCGACGAACCACGGGTGCTCGATGCTGGTGTGGTTCGGGACGAGATCGAGGATCACGTGAATCCCGCGCCTGCCCGCGGCATCGACCAGCGCGTCGAGGTCGGCGACGGTGCCGAAAGCGGGGTCGACCGCGCAGTAATCGGCGACGTCGTACCCCCAGTCGGCGTTGGGCGACGGCGTGACCGGGCTCAGCCAGATCCCGTCGGCACCGAGCCAAGCGAGATGCTCCAGGCGCTCGGTGATCCCTTGCAGGTCACCGACGCCGTCGCCGTTCGAGTCCGCGAACGGCCGCGGGTAGATCTGGTAGAGAACTCCCTCCCGCCACCAATCGCCGGTCACCGGCGAGAGGGTAGGGGGCGCCGAGTCCGGGGGTTACTTCCGGAACGAGCGCTTGACCCGCTCGCCGGTCTGCTTGGCCGATCCCTTGGTGCGGTCGGCCACGCCCTCGGCCTGGAGGCGCCGGTTCCCGGTGTTCCGGCCGATGTTCTGCTTGATCCGGCCGGTGATCTGCTGGAGCTTGTTCCGCGTCACGTCGATGATTCGCATGATTGCTCCTCCTCGTATACGAAGGCGCGTACCCGGCGCCGCCGTCCTCCAACCCTCGGGGCGCCGCCGTAGGCTCCCCGGGCGATGGACCGACCTGATATCTATGCCCACAAGAACCGGGCCCGGATCGTCGGGCTGGTCGTGCTGGCAACGATCAACTACGTCATCGCGGCCGCCGCAGCCGGCGCCGCG
>JBOGFL010000391.1:0-13995 GCA_050743285.1 Acidimicrobiia bacterium | reverse complement strand
CCGCCCACCACGGCGACGTCGAGCGCGTCAGTCACGCGCTGACGGCGCCGGTCGGCGCGGCCGCGGGCACGATTGCCGAGCGCCTCGGAAGACAGGCGGCGACGCCGGCGAGAGCGAGCTGCAACATCGCTTCGATCACCAGCACGTCGCTCAGCGCGTTGACCGCAGTCCGGTCCACTGCCTTGTCGATGCCGGCGGCGTCGTCCGGGTCGTATTCGGCGAGCACCTCCTCCGAGTTCTGGCTCCCGACCACCACCTCGTCGAGGGTCTCGACGTCGCCGTCGCCCACGGCGACGCCGACCTTGTCCAGCTCGTTGGGAAGATCCGCGCGTGTGATGGCGCCGAACACGGCACCGAACGCGGCGATGCCGAGCGTCGCCCCGACCATGCCCATCGTGAGCAGTACCCCCGACGCAGTAGCGCGGCGGAGGGCCTGCACCGCCTGCACCGCGGCGACGTTGACCGGCGTGATCTGGAGTCCGAACCCGACGCCGATCAGGAGGAGCCCGGGCACGAGTTGGGCGGTGTTCGAGCCCGGTTCCATCCAGGACAGCACGAAGGTGCCCAGCGCGGACACGAGGACACCCGTGACCATTGGCAATCGGGGACCGAACCGGTCGGTGAGCACGCCGCTGACCGGCGACAGCAGCATCAACGTGGCGGTCGCCGGCAGCAGGATCAGCCCCGTCGCGATCGCGGAGCGATGGAGGCTGTTCTGGAGATAGAGCGGGAGCGCAAAGAGGATGGTGGCGAACACCGCGTTCCCGATGATGAGCACGGTCACCGAGATCACGAAGGGGCGGCTGGCGAACTCCCGGAGCGGTATCAACGGCGTAGCCACCCGCACGTCGATGACAACAAAGGAAACGAGCAGGACGGCGGCCGCCGCGAACAGCGCGAGCACGCCGACGGAGCCCCAGCCCCACGTACCTCCCTGGACCAACGCGAGCACGAGGGCGGTGAGGCCGGCGCCGAAGGTCGAGGCGCCGGGTGTGTCGAGGCGTCGCTCGCTGTCGCCGGCGACCCGCGACTCGGGACAGGCGACCGCGGCTGCCACCAATGCCGCCAGCACCAGCGGCACGTTGACCCAGAACACCGCCCGCCAGTCGAGGCCGTCCACGAGCGCGCCGCCGACAAGCGGGCCGATCGCCGATCCGATACCCGATGCGGCGCCCCAGACGCCGATCGCCCAGCCCTGCCGGGCAGGCGGAAAGGCGTCGGCGACGAGCGCCAGCGACGCGGGCCCGGCCATCGCCGCGCCGGCGCCGATGATCGCGACGCCGGCGATCAGCAGCGCGGTGTTTTGCGCCGACGCCGCGGTCAACGCGCCGAGAGAGAAGATCACCCCGCCGGTGATGAACAGTCGCTTCCGCCCGAACAGGTCGCCGGTGCGGCCCATGAGAACGAGCAAGGCGGCAACGGTGAGCGTGTAGGCGTTGATCATCCACTCGAGCTCGGTGAGCGAGCTGCCGAGGTCGTCGCGGATGGCGGGCAGCGCGATGGGAATCGCGGAGGTCGGCAGCCAGATGAGCGCGCTGACGACGCTCATCGAGGCGAGAACCAGCCGACGGCGCGTGGCGTCCGTCACGAGAAGATCCTATGGTCGCACTACGGTCCCGGACGTGACCACGCCGCGCCTGCTCGTCGTCAAGGGTTTCGGCGGACCGGCGGCGACGGTCTTCGCACCGGTGTGGTCGGAGCTCGCCGAGTTGGCCGTCGTCTACGAGCGCACTGAATCGACGTTCCTCGATGTCGACCCCGTCGCGGAGCAGCAGGCGGTCGAAGCGTGCGGCGACTACCTGGAGGTGGGCGACCCCGCCGCCGTGGTGCCGCGCGCGCTCGAGTACGCCGCCGATAACCCGGTCGACGGTGTGCTCACGGTCAGCGAGCCGCTGTTGCGCCCGACCGCCGAGATCGCGGCGCGGCTCGGGCTTCGCTACCACAACTCGCAAGACGCGGCGCGAATCCTCACCGACAAGTTCGAACAGCGGGAGGCGCTCCGGCGGCACGGGATGGCGACACCGCGGCACGCGTCGCTCGCAGCTCCGGACGACCTCGAGCCCGGGCTGGACGCGGTCGGGTTGCCGGCGGTGTTGAAGCCGGCCTTCGGCGCGGGATCGATGCTGATCTTCCGGATTGACTCCAAGGCCGAACTGGAAGCCCACTACGCCGAAGCGATGGCGCGGCGCGAGCGCTCCGAGCTGCTCCGGGGTGTCAGCCCCCGCTTCGACCTCGAAGAAGTGATCGAGAGCGACAACTGGCACCGCGACGGCCGTTACGGCAGTTACGTCAGCGTCGAGACGCTCATGTTCGGCGGGGAGTTCCACGCGCTCGCGGTGTCCGACCGCACCCGCCCGTTGCCGCCGTTCCGGGAGACGGGGCTCATGCTCCCGTCCCGGCTCCCGCCCGACCGCCGGAGTGAGCTGATCGACGTGGCGAGGGGCGCAACGGAGGCGTTCGGCGTCACCGACGGTCCGTTGCACATCGAAGTGATGATGACGCCGACCGGGCCGTGCGTGATCGAGGTGAACGGCCGCCTCGGCGGGTCGATCCCGTACATCTTCCGCCAGGTGAGTGACGTTGACCTGTTTCGGGAGATTGCCAAGATCGCGCTCGGCATCGCGCCGAACACCGCCCCGGAGTTCGACGGCCACGGCGGCATGTTCAATGTGCACGTGCCTGCGGAAGGGCGGGTGCAGCGTGTGCGCGGGATCGAGGAGGCGGAACAGATCCCGGGGGTGCGCCAGCTCATGGTCGGGGTTCACGCGGGCGACTGGGTGAGCAACCTGCTCGGCCTGCTCGGCGGCATGGTGCGGGCAATCTGCGTCGCCCCGACACCGGACGAGCTGCTCGCCATCCGCGACCAGGTCCTCGCCACCGTGCAGTACGACATCGACCCGGCCTGATCCACTGCGTTTGGCGTCGCCGAGGGCCCGAAAACCGCCCCTGTGCGACGCCGAAGCGTTTGGACTGCACGGGCGGCGAAACCCGGGCACCAGCACCGTCCTGCGCGCCTACACGTCGATGTCGCTCTGCCCGCCGGTGTCCCACCAGCTCGCGGTGAGCGTGAGGCCGGGGCGGTCGCGCGACTCCATTTCCTCGTACGTACGGCGGTAGCCGATGCGCGAGATGAGCCACCCGCGGCCCTGCTTGACGAACTCGTCGGTATAGAAGGCGGCGCCGCGCACGGTGAGGTTCGATTCCTGGAAGATCACCACGTCGTCCATGGCGAACGTCCCGACCGCGCTCGTCGAACTGGTGAGGTCGATCTCGGGGTGGTGCACCCGGTGGCTCGTGAGCGCGCTGGTGTCACCGAGCGCGTCGCGCAGGAAGCCGACGATGGCGTCGCGCCCGTCGAAGTGGTACTTGCCGCTGCTGTAGTCGGCGACCGCGTCGGGCGTGAAGCAATCGACGATCTCGTCCCAACGCTTCTGGTCGAGACAACGCAGGTAGCGGTACTTGAGTCGCTTGACCGCTTCGATCTCGATCAGGTCTTCCGGCGTCATCGGCGCGGGAGCGTAGCTTCAGGCCTCGTCGAGCGTGAGGCCGGCGGCGAGGGTGGCACCGAGGTCCCAGCACGCGTCGAGGTCGGCGCGGCCGGGCTCGCCGACCACGGTGACGGGCTCGTGGGCCCGACGCCACTGGAGGCCGGTCACGATCTTCTCGATGCCGGTCAGCGCACCACCGGTATCCGAGTTCCCGTGCAAGTACATCCCGTACGGGCGGCGGGCCGTCTCCTCGAGGCACGGGTAGTAGATGAGGTCGAAGAAGTGCTTGAGCGCGCCCGACATGTACCCCAGGTTCGCGGTGGTGCCGAGCGCGTAGCCGTCGGCTGCGAGCACGTCGACGGCCGTTGCCGCCAGCGCCGCCCGGGACACCACGGTCACGCCCTCGATGCTCCGATCGGTCGCACCCGACATCAGGGCCTCGTACATCGAATGGACCGACGGTGAGGTCGTGTGATGCACGACGAGCAGTTGCGGCATCCCGGGGCAGTCTCGCAGACACGGCGATATGATCCCGGGCGTGACGCAGCGGGGGGAGTCTCGCGTCGCGGTGCCGCGACTGTTGTGCTTCATGGCGGTGATGCTGCTCGTCTTTGTCTCGACGATCGGTGTCGCCGCCGCCCAGGACGAAGGCGATCCCTCCAAGGTCGGCGACCTCACCGGCAACCTGCCCCTCGCCGTCTACCTGCTCATTCCGCTCGCGCTCGTGCTCGCGTTGCTGACCGCCGTCGCGCTCGGACCTCGCGGTGACCCCGCCGCCAGTCTCCGGCGGACGGGGGGCGTCGCCCGGGTGCTCACCGAGCGCGAGGACTCCGCCGAGAAGACCTGACCGAGGAGGACTCGTGTCGCACTGGCCCCGCCTTGCCGCCGCCCTGCTCGCCAGCGTTGCGTTGGTCGCCGCCGCATGCGGCCAGAAGGACGGCGTCGCCGGTACCGGCGGCACCGCCGGCGGCACGACCACCGACGGCGGGGACGGCAGTGACGGCGGCGCGCCCGAACCGCGCGAGGCCGGTCCCGACGACACCGCCGGAATCAGCGACGACGAGATCGTAATCGGTCTGCACGCGCCGGTTACCGGCGCGTCACCCCTCCCGCAAGAGACGTTCGAGACCGGCAAGGACATCTACTGGAAGTTCCTCGCCGACAGCGACCCCGATGCGCTCGGCGGTCGTGAAGCGCGCGTCGTGTTCCGCGACGACGAGTTCAACCCACAGACCGCAGTGCAGGTCTGCCGGGAGATGGTCGAGGAGGAAGGTGCGTTCATCCTCGTCGGCGGCGGCGGCGCCGACCAGATCACCGCGTGCGCGCAGTACGCCAATGAGGTGGGCGTTCCCTACTTCTCGGCCGGTGTGAACGAGGATGGCCTCACCGACCTCTCGACGTACTTCGCGCTCTCGCTCACTTACGCGCAACAGGCCCCGCTCCTCGTCGACCTGATCGAACAGCAGGGCGGCGAGCGGGTCGGTGTGGTGGTTGCCGACACGCCCTCGTTCCAGGACGGCCACGACGCGTTCGTCGACGCCGCCGAGGAGGCCGGCCTCGACATCGTCGTCGACGACAACATCAACAAGACGGCCAGCGAGGCCGAGGCGCTCTCCGAGGCGCAGTCGCTCGAATCGGCCGACGCCGACGTCGTCTACATCCTCACCAGCCCGACCGTGTACCTGTCGCTGGCGGCGGGCGCCCGCAACCAGGGCTACGAGCCCATGTTCGTCGGCCCCGGGATCACCAGCGGCCTGAACACCGTCACCCAGTTCGGTTGCCCGAACGTCGGCAACGGCCAGTTCTTCTCGCCGTTCCCCGAGCTCGACGTCATCGACGAGCTCGACCCCGACTACATCCCTGCCTACGAGGAGTTCGGCGGCGGGGCCGACCCCGACGACATCGGCATCGCGCTCTGGGGCCTCAACAAGACGATCGCGCAGATGTTCGAGGCCACCGGCGATGACCTGGGCCGGGCCGCGCTGATGAACACGATCGAGGAGGGCAAGGCGCTCGCCTCCGACGTGTACCCGCCGGTCAAGTACGCGCCTGACGACCACTTCGGCGGGACGGGTGCGCAGCTGCTGAAGGCTGACTGCGACGCCATGGAGTACACGACCGCCGAGCAGTTCGTCGAGCTTCCGAAGGACAAGTAGCGGTGGACTGGCTCCGGGAACAACAAGGGCAGGTCATCACCACCGTCATCATCGCGGTCCTCGTCCTTGTACTCGTCGTGACCGGCGAGAAGGAGTCGCTCATCATCGGCATCATCTCGGGCGCGGCCTACGGACTCGTCGCGCTCGGCATCGTGCTGATCTACAAGTCGAGCGGTGTCTTCAACTTCGCCCAGGGCGAGTTCGGCACCGTCGCCATCTACACGCTGTACCTGCTCGATTTCCACATGCCGTACGGGTTCGCGCTGATCCTGTCGCTGCTGGCGGCGGTGGTGATGGGCATCCTCGTCGAGCGAATCGTGATCCGCCCGTTGTTCGACGCGCCGCGCGTCACGCTGCTGGTGGCCACGGCCGGCGTCGCCCTGCTTTCGATCGGCGTCGAGATCTGGTTCGGCGAGGCGATGGCCCGTCCCATCGACCGGGCCCTGCCCACGCTCGACCGGGTGAGCGTTCTCGGGATCCAGATATCCGACCAGCGACTGTTGCTGATCGGCGCGCTGGCCGCGCTGGCGCTGATCCTCGCCCTGTTCTTCAGCCGGACCAACCTCGGCGTCGCCATCCTCGGCGCCAGCCAGGAGCCGACCGCCACCGAACTGGTCGGCATCAGCGTGAAGCGGCTGTCGACGATCACCTGGGCGATCGCCGCCTTGCTCGGGGGCCTCGCCGGCGTGCTGGCGGTTCCGGAGACCGGGAGCTTCGCCCCCGGCATCATCACCACGGGGTTCCTGATCGCGGGGTTCACCGCCGCCGTCTTGGGCGGCATGACCAGCCTGCCGGGGGCGTTCCTCGGCGGGGTCATCGTCGGCGTGGTGGAGGCGGTGGCGACCAGCGCGGCGATCTTCGACGACATCCCCGGTTCGCCGGGCACACTGCTCGTGTTCGCGGTCCTGTTGATCGTGCTGATCGCCCGGCCCCAAGGGCTGCTGGGCAAGGCGGGCTGAGCGATGGCCGTCGACGTCGAGCAGCGTCCGGCCGCGGCGGAACCGGCCCCGTCAACCACACGTCCGTTCCGCCCGTCGCTCATCGGCTGGGTGCCGCGGGCCATCGTGTGGGGCGCGGTCGCCTGGCTCGTGTTCCTGTTCCCGCTCGGGCGCCAGGGCTTCGAGGTGCAGCAGTACACCCAGGCCGTCATCTACGGGATCATCGGCCTGTCGCTCAACGTGCTCATCGGCTACGTCGGACAGATCTCACTCGGGCACCAGGCGTTCGTCGGCATCGGCGCGTTCGCGTCCGCTTACATGATCTCGGAGCAGGGCCAGTCGTTCTGGGTGGGCGTGGCGGTGGCGGTCGCGATCGGGGCGGGGCAGGCGCTGATCCTCGGTGGCGTCTCGC
This sequence comes from Acidimicrobiia bacterium, assembly GCA_050743285.1. Lineage (GTDB taxonomy): Bacteria > Actinomycetota > Acidimicrobiia > IMCC26256 > JACDBD01 > JBOGFL01. The sequence continues at coordinate 7,001 of JBOGFL010000391.1, read as the reverse complement.
TCCGCATCACCGGCCTGTATTTCGCCCTGGTCACGCTCTCGTACGGGCTGGTCGCCGAGCGCAACATCTTTCAGATCGAAGAGCTCACCGGGGGCGGGCAGGGCCAGCCCGCGCCCAAGCCGCCCGCGTTCGACACCGACTGGCAGTTCTATTACCTGTGCGTCGCGTTCCTGGCGCTGGTGCTGTGGATCGACTGGCGCATGATGCGGACGAAATCGGGACGCGCCCTGCTTGCGCTGCGAGAGAACCCGCGGGTAGCGGAGACGTTCGGCGTCAATGTGAAGCTGCTCATCCTGCTCGCGTTCGTCATGTCCGGCGCCTTCGCCGGACTCGCCGGCGCGCTGCTGGCATCGAACGACACGTTCGTGTCGCCGGAGACGTGGAGCTTCAACCTGGCGCTGATCTTCGTGATCATGACAGTGGTCGGCGGCCTGCGAAGTCGAGCCGGCGTGGTGATCGGGTCTGCGTTCTTCGCCCTCATCGGGTACCTGCTCGACAAGTTCACCGTCCTCCAGGACGCGCTCAACGCGATCCCGGGCGCGCCCGACCTCACCAACGAGGTCGCCCCGCTCGTCATCGGGCCGGTGCTCCTGCTCATCACGCTCATCTTCTTCCCCGGCGGTATCGGCCAGCAGATCCGGCCACTTGTCGGCTGGATGCGCGGCGGCCGCTTCGACTGGAGGAACCGGGGACCGAAGGAGGTGCAGATCAACGATGTCCGTGCTTGAGACGCGGAGCATCTCCGTTCGCTTCGGCGGCGTGTTCGCCAACACCGACGTCAGCCTCTCGGTGGGCGAGTGGGAGATCGTCGGGATCATCGGCCCCAACGGTGCCGGCAAGACCACCGCCTTCAATGTGATCACCGGCTTCTACAAGCCGAACGCGGGCCGGGTCGTCTACAAGGGTCAGGACGTCACCGGCCTGGGTGTGCATCAGCGGGCTGCCCTCGGCATGGGCCGCACGTTCCAGAACGTCGGCTTGGTCAAGGGCTCCACGGTCCGGGAGAACCTGCTGACCGCCCAGTACCTCGAGGCCGACTACTCGACACTCTCGGGGATGCTGGGCGCCCCCCGCACCTTCACCGGCGAACGAGCGCTGCGGCGCCGAGCCGATGCCATCGCCGACATCATGGGCCTCGGCGACATTCTCGACACCCAGGTCGCCGGCCTCCCCTACGGCGTGCTCAAGCGCACCGAGATCGCGACGGTGCTCGCCACCGATCCCGACCTGCTCCTGCTCGACGAGCCGTCCTCGGGCATGGGCCCCGAAGAGGCCCACGAACTCGGCGACACGCTGCTCGAGCTGCGGCGCGAGTTCGGGCTCTCCATCGCCATGATCGAGCACCACGTGCCGCTGGTCGTCAGGGTCTGCGATTACGTCTACTGCCTCAACTTCGGCCAGCTCCTCGCCGAGGGTCTGCCCGAGGAGGTCCGCAACCACCCGCAGGTGGTCACCGCCTACCTCGGCGAGGAGGCCGAGTCGCCCGAATTCCAGGCCGCCGAGGCACAGATCGAGTCCCTGCTGGACTCCGAGTGATGGGCGTCGGCTGATGGCGTTGCTCGAGGTGACGGACCTGCGGGTCAGCTACGACAACCCCGTCCTGCTCGGCATCACCTTCGAGGTCGAAGAAGGCGAGACGGCAGTTCTGTTCGGGCTCAACGGCGCGGGCAAGACGACGACCGTGTCGACGATCGCGGGTCTGCTCCGCCCCGACGCCGGCGCCATCCAGTTCGACGGCGCGAACATCGCGGGCCGGTCGCCGTCGCGGCTCGTCCCTCGGGGCGTGGCCCTCGTCCCCGAGGGCCGTCGTGTGTTTCCCGCCCTGAGCGTCGCCAACAACTTGCGCCTGGGCGCATGGTGCCGTCGCTCGCACGGCAAAGAGGTCGACGAGCGCCGCGACCTCGTCTTCGAGTACTTCCCGCGTCTCGCGGAACGCACCGACCAGGCGGCGGGCACGCTGTCGGGCGGCGAGCAGCAGATGCTCGCCATCGGCCGGGCGCTCATGTCGAGCCCTCGGTTGCTGCTCATCGACGAGGCGTCGCTCGGCCTCAGCCCGGCGCTGGCCAAGACTGTCTTCGAGGTCGTCAGCAAGATCAACGACGACGGCGTCACCGTCATCATCGTCGAGCAGAACGTCGGCGTGCTCCCGTACGCCGACCGGGTGCTGATCATGGAGAAGGGCACGCTCATCTTCAGCGGCGTCGGCGAGGAGATCAAGAACGCGAACCTGCGCGAGAGCTACCTCGGCAAGGCGGAGGAGGAGAAATGAAGATCCAGTGGGGCAAACTCGGCGGGCTCCTCGGCATCGGCTACTGCCTGGCCGGTCTGTTCCTCATCTTCCTGGGATGGAACGGCGCCGCCAGCTACGACCGCGAACCGGCGCAGCTCCCGTACGTCGTCTCCGGCGGCATCGGCGGGCTGGCGCTCGTCGTGATCGGCGCCAGTCTGCTCATCGTGCAGAGCCAGCGCGCCGACCGAACCGCGTTCCAGGCGTCGATCGAGGACCTACGGACGACGATCGAACGGGCCGGCGGGGTGGTCGAGAGCGAACGCCTGTCGACCGCGGCGGCAGCAACGAGCGCGGAGGCCGCCGGCGAGGTGGTTGCCGGGCCCACCTCGTACCACCGGCCCGACTGCCGGCTGGTCGCGGGGCAGCGCGGCGTTGCCGCGATGACGCTGTCGGCCGCGATCTCGCGCGGGCTCGACGCGTGTCGGATCTGCGCGCCGACGCCTTCGCCCGCGTAGCCGGACCGGCAGTCAGTGCCGGATTGACTTGACGTCGGCCTCGCGGAGGCGGTGCGCGAGTGCGACCATGAGCTTGCTGGCCAGGCCCGGCACAGTGCTCACGAGGCCGGCGAACTCGCGCTGGCCGAGCACGAGCAGGCTCATGTCGGTGTCGGCGGTGACGCTGGCCGTCCGGGGGCCGCGGTCGAGCACTGCCATCTCACCGAAGTACTCGCCCGCGCCCAGCGTCGCGACCTTGCGCTTGTGGCGGGTGACGCTCGCGTTGCCGTCGAGGATGAGGAAGAACTCGTGCCCGGTCCGTCCTTCCTGGACGATCTCGCGGCCGGCGGGCACGTCGATCTGGTCGGCGGCCCGCTGCACGGCTTTGAGATCACGGGTGGAGAGGGCGGAGAAGAGCGGAACGTTCTTGAGGTCGGCGCTGGGGTTACGGCGCTTCGGCACGGGAGCATCGTAGTCAGCGACCTCGGCTCCCGGCACGGATGCAAGACTCTGGGAGTGCTGAGCCGATGGTCGGACGCCGACGCGACACGGTACGAGGGCCTGCTCGGCGCGCGCATCTACACCTCCCGACTGCTCGGCGGGGATCCTTCGCTCGTCTTGCACGGCGGCGGCAACACGTCGGTGAAAGTGGCCGAGACCGACCTGTTCGGCCGCCCACTCGACGTCCTGTACGTCAAGGGCTCGGGCTCCGACCTGGCCTCGGTCACCGAAGCGGGGTTCGCACCGGTCCGCCTCGATCGTTTGCTCGGGCTCGCCGGCCTCGAGCAGCTCACCGACGCGCAAATGGCCGAGCAGCTCCGCCTCGCGTGCACCCGCGGCGACGCACCGGCACCGTCGGTCGAGGCGATTCTGCACGCGATCCTCCCGGATCGCTTCGTCGACCACACCCACGCCGATGCCGTGCTCAGCATCACCAACACGCCGAGCGGGCGGAAGCGGATCGAAGAGCTCTACGGCGACCGGGTCGTGATCGTCGACTATGTCATGCCCGGATTCGCGCTGGCCAAGGAGTGCGGGCGCGAGTTCCCGGCCCGGCGGACGGACGCGACGATCGGCATGGTGCTGATGAACCACGGCGTGTTCTCGTTCGGTGACACCGCACGCGAGTCGTACGAGCGCATGATCACACTCGTTGCGATGGCCGAGGACTACCTCGCGAGCCTCGGCGCGTGGGAGCTGCCTACGGCCGACGTGGCACCCACGCAGTCCGGGCGGACCGCGCTCGCAGACCTCCGAGCGGAGCTGTCGGCGGCTGCGGGCGCGCCCATGGTCCTGCTGACAACCCGGACGCCGAGAACTGCCGCCTTCCTGCGCAGGAACGACCACCACGTGATCGCGAATCGCGGTCCGCTCACGCCGGACCATGTCATAAGGACGAAGCGACTCCCGATGCTTGACTTCGACGTGAAGGCCTACGCCGCCGAGTACGAGCGCTACTTCGCGCGCAACGCCACTCGTTCGCTGCTCCCCCTCACGATGGTCGACCCCGCGCCGCGCGTCGTCCTCGATCGTGAGCTCGGTCTGGTGACTGCGGGGCGGACAGCCAAAGACGCCATGGTCGTACGCGACATCGCGCTGCACACGCTCGACGCCATCGAGCGCGCCGACGCGCTCGACGAGTGGCGAGCGCTGCCTGAAGGCGACCTCTTCGACATCGAGTACTGGGAACTGGAGCAGGCCAAGCTTCGCCGGCAGGGCTCGCCGGCACGGTTCGCCGGTGAGGTTGCGCTCGTGACCGGCGCCGCCTCCGGTATCGGACAGGCCACCGCCGACGCCTTTCTGCGGGCGGGGGCCGCCGTGGTCGGTCTCGACCGGGCCGCCGGGATCGAGGACGGCGCACGCGGCGAAGCGTTTCTCGGCGTGCGATGCGACGTCACCGACGAGTCCGCACTCGACGCCGCTCTCGAGGCCGCCGCGCACCGGTTCGGTGGCGTCGACATCGTCGTCGTCAACGCCGGCATCTTTCCGCCGTCTCTACCCGTCGACGAGCTGTCGATTGACGAGTGGCGACGCGTGATGGCAGTGAATGTCGACGCCGGTCTCTCGCTTCTTCGACTCGCCGCTGACATGCTGGCGTGCGCCCCACGCCACGGGCGGGTCGTCGTGAACGCGTCCAAGAATGTCCCCGCGCCGGGTCCCGGCGCGGCGGCCTATTCGGCCTCGAAGGCGGCTCTGACGCAGCTGGCCCGCGTCGCGGCACTCGAGTGGGGATCACGCGGGATTCGGGTCAACGTCGTCCACCCGAACGCCGTGTTCGACACCGGTGTCTGGGACGACGACAAGATCGCGACGCGAGCCGCGAGCTACGGCTTGACCACGGACCAGTACCGCACCAACAACGTGCTGGGCGTCGAGGTCACGAGTGCCGACGTCGCCAGCGTCATCGTGGCGATGTGCTCGCCGGCCTTCGCCAAGACCACCGGCGCCCAGGTCCCGGTCGACGGCGGGAACGAGCGGGTCATCTAGCCGAGGCGCAAACGACCCATCGGAAACCCAAGCCCTACGCATCCGACGTGGCCACCGCGCTCGAGGCCGATCCCGCCGCCGGCGCGGGGAAGAAGGAGCGACCCGGCACCTCGCCGGTCGGCCTCGCCGTCCCCCTGGGCGCGCCACCACGCCCGCAGCTCGCGGATCGGCAGCCGGGCGTGGGCGCTTCCTCCCGCGCGCATGTGCGCCCGCCGGCGGACGCGGGGCAATTGCGAGTGTGGTATCCAGTCGGATACCATCATCCCATGACAGCCAGTGCGGCGGTGCGGCTCGCCCGGCGACGAGCGGGCTTGAGCCTGCGGGCGCTGGCCCGGCGGGCCCACACCTCGCACGCCACCCTCGTGGCCTACGAAGCGGGGTCGAAGGTCCCGCGTGTCGACACTCTGGTCCGGATCTTGCGGGCCGCCGGGTTCACGGCCGACCTCGAGCTCAGCGCCGGGGTGGAGAACGGCGACCCCCGGGCGCGAGGACGAGAACTGGTGCAAGCGCTCGAAGTCGCCGAGCAATTCCCGGCCCGCCACGAACCGATGTTGACCTACCCGCCGTTTGCACCGGTGGCGTGAAGCTCCCCCGCAAGATCGTCACCCTTCACCGGTCACTCGAGCAGGCGGCGATCCCCCACGCGTTCGGAGGCGCCCTCGCACTGGCGTGGTGCACGCAGCGAGCGCGGGCCACCATCGACATCGACCTCAACTTGTTCGTCGCTCCCAACCACGCAGTCGCGGTACTGGCCGCGTTGCCGGCCGGCGTCCGCGTCACTGACGACGATCGGGCCCGGATCGAGCGAGACGGCCAGGTGCGTCTCTGGTGGGACGAGACACCCGTCGACGTGTTCTTCAGCACCACCGACTTCCACGAGCGTGCCGCGGCCCGAGTGCGGCAAGAGCCGTTCCTCGGTGCCGACCTGCCGTTCCTCGCCTGCCGTGACCTCGCGGTCTTCAAGGCGTTCTTCAACCGCACCCGGGACTGGGCCGACCTGGAGGAGATGGCAGCCGCGGGCAGGCTCGACGCCGAGGCCGTACTCGGTGTGCTGGCCCACTACCTCGGTGGCGCCGACCCGCGCGTGGAGCGGCTCCGGGCCCTCGCGTGAGCCTGCCGTCACGAGGTCAGGAACGGCGGCGCCCGAGGTTGTCGATGACGTCGCCGAGCGCGTCGAGGCGGCCTTCCCACGCCCGGCGGTTCTCCTCTATCCACGCCGACGCGCCCTCGAGGGCGGCCGGCTCCAGCCGGCACGGGCGCCATTGCGCTTCCTTGCCCCGGGTGATGAGGCCCGCCTTCTCGAGCACCTTGAGGTGCTTCGACACCGCCTGGAGGCTTATCGAGAACGGCTCGGCCAGCTCGTTGACCGTGGCCTCCCCCTCGCTCAGGCGGGCCAGGATCGCCCGGCGGGTGCTGTCGGCCAGAGCGGCGAACGCGAGGTCGAGCTGGACGTCCTGCTGGGTCATCTGCAATTAACCTTACGGTTTATCAACCTGAGGGTTGACTATGCCTCGGACGTGTGCGAGGGTCAAGCACCGATCACGTCGACGCGACCTTGAGGAGCGGAGTCCGATGTCCCAGACCCCGATCGACCCGGAGCGGGGCTACACGATCACCCGCAACTTCGATGCCCCCCGTCCCGTCGTCTGGCAGGCCATCACCCGGGCCGACCTGTTCGCCCAGTGGTTCGGTGCCGGCACCGACCGGGTCGAAGTGCAGCAGTGGGACCTGAAGCCGGGCGGTCAGTGGAGGGCGACGATGCACTTCGAGGGCAACGAGTTGCCCTGGAC
>JBOGFL010000390.1:0-4155 GCA_050743285.1 Acidimicrobiia bacterium | reverse complement strand
GTCGACCCGAGCCCGACCCTCACGCCGCCGCCGGCCTGGAGCTACGACTTCCTCTCCTCGACCGAGTCGGTCGAAGCGTGCGCCTGCGATGGGACGTCGACCATGTCGTCGCAGGTCAAGCAGCTCGCCGAGGGAGGCTTCACGTTCTCGCAGGTGATCCGAGGCGCCGCCCGCGACTCGGCCGGCGACCTGACGTGGCCGATCTCCCTCCAGCAGTGGGGTGAGATCGGGCCGGACGGGGGCGTGCTCGAGTACCGATTCCGACTCAGTTCGATCCAGGGCCCGCACCTCTACTGGGGGAGAGCGGTCCTCGCGGAGACGATCACGCACGAGAACGGTTCCACGGTGTATCGCTTCGAGGGAACCTTCGGGCCTTCGAACCCGTCGATGGTGCCCGCCACGGGGCTTCCTCACCGCGGCTTTGTCTCAGCGACCGTCGGAGTGTGGCAGGAGGGGACGATCTACGTCGGATCGGTGTCCCTCCAGGACGCTCCCACTGTCGTCCTGGAGCAACCTTCCCCGTCCCCCGTCGTTATGAGAAGTGGCATCCGGCGATAGCCGGATCGCGGTTGACGACGCACGAAAGGGGGCACGGGACCGCCCGGCGGCGAACGAGGCCGGGTGAGGTGGGGGGTCGCGGAATGTTGACTGGCCCCATCAGGGGACATAGCATCTGGCGACTTCCTCGCAGGGCCCTGTGTGTCCCTGCGTGGCAACGTTTGGTAGTCGGCTCACGAAAGGAGCGGGAATGAGTGTCCTGAAGAGGGGACGCCGGACCAAGGCCTCGAGAGTGTTCGTAACGGTGCTCTCGCTGGCTGCCTTCCAGGTCCTGGCGATTATCGGGGCGGGCGTCGCGCAGGCCGCGACCTGCACGTACAACCCCGCCACCGACACCATCAACATCACGATCGGTGTGGACGAGTTCGCCGCGGTCGCCGTGGAAACGGCCGCCGCCGATCTCGACCCGGAGTCGCCTCCAGGGGCGATCCTGTTCGACAACGACGGCCTCGGGTTCGACGACGGCGTGAACAGCACGCAGTGCGGTAGCGCCGACAACTCGAACACCGTGGCGATCGTCGTCCTCGGTCAGCCGAGCGCCGATGAGAACTTCGACATCGACGAGGCGGCAGGCGCACCGTTCAACACGGCGATCGTGTGGAACATCGACCTCGGCAGTAACACGATCGGCGGGATCGACGACCTCGGGATCAACCTCAATTGCGACCAGGACAACAACCTGGTACTGACCAACAACTCGTTCAACCTGAACGCGGCGGTCGGCGAGGTCCTCGGGGCGGAGCTTTACGACATGGAGGGTTGCGACGGCGACGACACGATCGACGCCAGCGCCGTGACCTTCGAGGTCAACCGCCTGCACGGTCACGACGGCGACGACGTGCTTTCGCCCGGTACTGCCGACGACGGCGACGTCTTCGGCGGCGCCGATGTCGACACGCTCAGCTACTCGACCCGCACCACGGGCGTGTTCGTGGACAACGGGCTTGAGGCTGGGCTGGACGCCAACGGCGACGGCGACAACGACGACGTCGGCGAAGAGACCGACCTCATCGACTGCTTCGAGATCGTGCAGACCGGCACGGGCAACGACACGCTGACCGATGGCTGCGGACCAACGACGTTCGTCCCCGGCGACGGCGATGACGACATCACCGGTGACGGCGACGACACGATCGACTGGTCGAGCTCGAGCGCCGCGATGGTGATCGACCCGGCCAACGAGACGGCCACCGGGCAGGGCACCGACGACATCGACAGCATCACCAGGTTTGTCGGCTCGCCATTCGACGACGTTCTGCTTTGGGACGGGAGCACCGTCTTCTTCTCCGGTGGGGATGGAGTTGACACCGTCGACGCGACCCTCCAGACGACGGGCCAGGTCATCAACCTTGACCTTCTAGATGGGCCGTTGCCCTTCAATGACGCCGACCCGGACGACCTGGAGAACGCGCTCGGCGGTTCGGGCAACGACGCCATCACTGGCAACGACATCCGGAACCAGCTCGAGGGGAACGACGGCGACGACGACCTGTCGGGCGACGAGGGCAACGACGTCCTGATCGGCGGGCTCGGCAACGACGACTTCACGGGTGGTGACGGGGCCGACAAGGTCAGCTTCGAGACCAACGCCGTGAGCGGCGTCAACGTCGACGTGAACCTGGGCTTCGCCACCAGCAGCGAGAGTGGTGACGACAGCTTCAGCGACCTCGTCGAGATCATCACCGGCTCGCCGTTCAACGACAGCATCACCGGTGGCGGCGGGATCATTGCGGTCAACTTCCTGTTCACCGGTGGTAACGGGAAGGACAAGCTGACGGGTTCGGGCAGCAACGACACCCTGAAGGGTGGCAAGGGCAACGACGTGCTCCGCGGCCAGGAGGGTGCCGACACCCTCAAGGGCGGCAAGGGCACGAAGGACAAGGGCTTCGGCGGCGCAGGTACCGACGACTGCACCGGCATCGAGAGGCCGATCCCAGGTGGAAAGAGCTGCGAGATCTAAGCTCGCTCTACCTGTCACCGCAGTAACGGGACCGGCCCCCTTCGGGGGGCCGGTTCTTTTGTCCTCCCCCGGGGGGACCCGAGACTAGTCCTTGTGGGGGACTTATCACGCCGGGTCGGGCTGCCGAAGACTACTGCGTCATGTCGAGGCGATGGATCGCGCCTGCGGTCGCTCTGGTGGCAGTCTCCGCACTCGCGGTGGCGGTGCGGCCGTCCTCCCGGCTGGAAGCCGCGGAGGTCGAGCGCCCGAACATCGTCTTCATCCTCACCGACGATCAGCGGTGGGACACGATCCGCGGCATCATGCCGGTCGTCGAGAGCCAGATCCTTGGGCGCGGGCTCGAGTTCCGGAACGCCTTCGCCACCAACCCACTGTGCTGTCCCTCGCGCGCCTCGATCCTCACCGGCAACTACGCGCACACGCACGGCGTCTGGGAGAACTTCAACGGGCCCAACGGCGGGTTCGCCGCGTTCGACGACTCCTCGACGATCGCCACGTGGCTCGACGACGGCGGATACCACACGGGCCTCATCGGTAAGTACATGAACGGCTACCAGGTGAGCGGCGGGACGTACATCCCGCCCGGCTGGGACGAGTGGTACACGTTGATGGACGGCGACTACTACCGCTTCACCGTCACGGACAACGGCGTGCAGAAGTACATCCCGGCCCAGTATTCGACCGACACGTTCGCGTTCGAGGCGAAGACGTTCATCCAGCACGCGCCCGTGGACGAGCCGTTGTTCCTCATGTTTAACCCGCGGGCGCCGCACGGCCCCTACACGCCCGCGACCCGCCACGACGAGGCCTTCGCCGACATGGCGCCCTACCGGTCTCCGAGCTGGCAGGAGAGCGACGTCCGCGACAAGCCCCGATGGCTCCAGAAGATCGAGCCCGCCGGGGCGCCACGCGTGAAGCAGTACGACCGTGAGCAGATCGACTCCCTCGAGAGCCTCCTCGCGGTGGACGAGGCCGTGGCTTCCATCCTCGATGCGCTCGAGCAGACCGGCCGTCTCGAGAACACGCTCATCATCTACGCATCGGACAATGGGTACGAGTGGGGCGAGCATCGGCTCTGGGGCAAGAACATCCCGTACGACGCCAGTCTCCGTCTGCCGCTCATCATGCGGTGGGACGCCGGGATCCTCCCTGGCACATCCACGTCGACCGTCGTGGCGAACATCGACCTGGCGCCCACGCTGGCGGAGATTGCGGGCGTCACGCCCCCCGCCCGCGTCGACGGGCGCAGCCTGACGAGGTTCTTCGCCGATCCCAGTGCCGCGTTCGGGCGGAAGGGCATCCTGATCGAGCACGCTCAGGGCGGGAAGCTCCCCGCCTACTGCGGCTACCGGACCGAGGGCGAGCTCTTCGTCCACTACGCGAGCGGCGACGAGGAGTACTACCGGTACTCGAAGGACCCGTATGAGCTCCAGAACCGGGCGTCGATGCCGTCCGAACAGTTCGACGTCGCGAAGCTCCGATCGATCACGCGATCGCGCTGCACCCCGATGCCGCCCGGCATGACCTGGGGTTGACGGCCTTCGGAACCCTGCTGGGCCGAACCAAGGTAGACGCCGTAGGCTGCCCAGAGGTTCCCCGCGTGCCTTCTTGATTCTCCAGGCAACCCTGCTTAGGGT
>JBOGFL010000389.1:0-1956 GCA_050743285.1 Acidimicrobiia bacterium | reverse complement strand
GCTGTCACCCGCGCTCGGCATCGGCGCGTTCTCCGACAAGACGCTGGTGGCGGCGGGTCAGGCAACCAAGGTCGACGCCCGGGCCAAGCCGGAGACCGCGGGCCTGCTCGGCTGCGGTGTCATGGCGGGACTCGGCGCGGCGATGTTCACCGGCGACATCGAGAAGGGCGACTCGGTGGCGGTGTTCGGGTGCGGCGGCGTCGGTGACGCCGCCATCGCGGGCGCGGTGCTCGCGGGCGCGAGCAAGGTCATCGCGGTCGACGTGGACCCCCGCAAACTTGAATGGGCGAAGGCGTTCGGTGCGACGCACACGATCGACTCGAGCAGGGAAGACGCCGTCGAAGCAGTCCAGGCGCTCACCGACGGGAACGGCGCCGACGTGTGCATCGAAGCGGTCGGACGACCCGAGGTCATGAAGCAGGCCTTCTACGCGCGTGACCTCGCGGGCACACTCGTGCAGGTTGGTGTACCCGACCCGAAGATGACCGTCGAGCTCCCGATGATCGACTTCTTCGGTCGGGGCGGCCAGTTGAAGCCGTCGTGGTACGGCGACTGCCTCCCGTCACGCGACTTCCCGATGGTCATCGACCTCTATCTCCAGGGCCGCCTCGAGCTCGACCGGTTCGTCAGCGAGACGATCCTGCTCGATCAGGTCGAGGACGCGTTCCACAAGATGGAACGCGGGGACGTGCTGCGGTCGGTGGTCGTGCTCTGAGCCGGACGCTCAGCAGGGAAGGCGGCCCTCCTTGGAGAGGCCGTTGACGTTCAGCATGTTGTTGTAGATCTTCATCACGCACCCGGCGTAGATGGGTGAAGTCGCCCAGTTGCCGTTGCCCATGTTGTCCCACGACGGCGCCTTACCCGGCGGCTTCACCAAGCGGAAGCGCGGATCGACGAGCGGCTTGTGCAGGGCCTGCACCTTGGCGGTGGGGTCGGCGTAGCGGCGCAGGTGCTGGATCTGGGCCCGCACCCCGACGCGCGGGAACCCGAAGGTCGCATAGTCACTCGTGCCGTCGGTCGCGCCGAGCCCCGAGTAGTTGTTCGCCGAGCACGGCACCCGTCCACTGAACGTGAAGTAGTCGCTTTCGAGGACGCCCTGCGCGAACGCGATGTCGCCGCGCACGCCTTCGGTCTTGCCTTCCTTCACGAAGAGCTTGGCCATGTCGTGCACGGTCTTACCGTGGGTGAAGCAAGGGTTCTTGTCGAACTTGGCCGACTTTTCCGCAAACCAAACACGGATCTGGTCGGCGTTCAGACGCGGGCCGCCCATGACCGGACGCTTGACTCCCGCGTGGGCCGTCATGGGAAGCACGGCGATGACCATGACCGCTACGACGAACGGGAGGCGGCGCATCGACCAAGGGTAATGAGTCGATGTGCGGACGACGCGGCGCGCTCTAGCCTGGCTATTCGTGGACTTCGAGCTGCCCGGGCCCGACGATTCGCGCCGGCGAGCCGTGAGCGACTGGCTCGCGGCGCACCCGAATCCGACCGGTCGCGAACTTGCGGGACCGGCTACGTCGCGCCGCACTGGCCGCCGCCGTGGGGTCACGACGCCGACCCGGTGCACCAACTCGTGATCGACGACGAGTTGCGCGGCTCGCGCGTGCGCCGTCCCGTGAACCCGATCGGCATCGGTTGGGCCGGACCGACGATTCTTCACGCCGGCACCGATGCGCAACGCGACCGTTACCTCATGCCGCTGCTCGCCGGTGAGGAGTTGTGGTGTCAGCTCATCAGCGAGCCCAACGCGGGCTCCGATCTCGCGAGCTTGTCGACGCGCGCGATGCGAGACGGCGATACGTACGTCATCACCGGCCAGAAGATCTGGACGTCGCTCGCGCAGTACGCGCGCTACGGCATCCTCATCGCCCGCACCGATCCGGACGCCACCAAGCACCGCGGTATCTCGTACTTCGTGTGCCCGATGGACACACCAGGCATAGAGATTCGCCC
>JBOGFL010000388.1:0-1673 GCA_050743285.1 Acidimicrobiia bacterium | reverse complement strand
TGTGTGTCCTGAACGACTCCGAGCGCTGGTTGATCCAGTCGCCAGCCGCGTTCGGGGCGATCGATACCCACGGCAGGTCGCCGAGTCGCGGCGGGAACCCATCCGGCGCGGGTAGCGCCTCGATGAGCACTTTGAGCTTGTCGGTGCGCGACAGCGAGTCGCCGATGTCGAGGTAGTGCACGCGACCACCACCGTCACCGACCCCGCCGGGTTTGCGGACCAAGAGCATGATGGCCACGCCGGCTTGACTTCCCGCGTCGAAGATCTTGCCACCCTCTCGCCGCCAGTCCCCCTCACGCTGGTTACCGCGCAGATTGAAGACGTAGACGTCGTGGAAGTCGGCAGCGAGTGCGAGTCGCACGCCGTCGAGGGAGCCGGAGTCGATGTAGCCGCTGTTGGTCACGAACGCGACGATTCCGCCGTGAGCGGACGGAAGGACCCGGTCGGTCGCCCAGCGGATGGCGCGGACGTACGAGTCGTAGAGTTTCGCTTCAGCGTTGCGGCGGAACGTGCGCCATAGGTGGCGGCGATCGACGCATCGAGCCGTGGATAGCTCAGGTTGGCGTTGTCGTCGTTCGCGCTCTCCTGCCCGCCTGAGTACGGGGGATTCCCGAAGATGACGCGGATGTCGAGGCCCTTCTGCCGTGTGGCCCGAGCATTGTTGATCGGGAACACGTCCCACGCTCCGGTGCCGTCGGCAGTCTCGCCGAGCTGGAACGTGTCGGTGAGGACGACTCCGGGGAAGGGCGCGTAGCCGGGGTCCTCGCCCGTCACTTGCGCCCGGACCTGGCGGTAGGTCGACTCGATGTTGACCGCCGCGATGTAGTAGGCGAGCAGCGGGATCTCGTTGGCGTGGAGCTCGTCGGTGAACTTGCGCTCGAGGTCGCGCGGCGCGATGAAGCCGGACTGCAAGAGGCGAGTAATAAAGCTGCCCGTCCCTGTGAAGGGATCGAGCACGTGCACGCCCGCATCCGAAAGGCTGGCGCCGCCGAAGTGCTCGGCCAGCGCCGCCTCGGTGGCGCGGATGATGAAGTCAACGACCTCAATAGGCGTGTAGACGATGCCCAGCGATTCGGCGACCTTCGGGAACGCCAGTTTGAAGAAGCGGCCGTAGAGATCCTTGATGATCTTCTGGCGAGCTTCGCCGTCGTCGGGATGAATGCCCTCGACACGTCGGCGGATCGATGCGAAGAAGTCCTCGAGCTGTCCTGTTTCGGTGTCGAGGTTGTGCTGGTCGAGCACAGCGACGATCTCCGACATGGCCACCGAGACGGGATTGGCGTCGCCGAACTGGTCGTTGCCGAACAGCGCCCCAAAGATCGGTCTCGTTATGAGGTGCTGGGACACCATCGAGACGGCATCCGCCCGCGTGATGCTGTCGTTCAGCGTCGCTCGAAGCTCGGCGAGGAACTCGTCGAAGGCCGCCGCCACCTCATGTTGCTTGTCGAGGATCGTCGCGATCCGAGCCTCGTGGCGCGCCGCGATTGCGGCGACGTCGCGGGCCCAATCCTCCCAGTAGGTTCGGGAGCCGACCTTCTGGACGATCTTGGTGTAGATCGCGCTGGTCCACTCCTCGTACTCGAACAGGCGGCCTTGGATATCTGGTCCATCGCCGGCGCCGATGATGTCGACGGGGATCACGTTGATCTTGTCATCGGGGTCGCTTCCGGGCT
>JBOGFL010000387.1:0-2761 GCA_050743285.1 Acidimicrobiia bacterium | reverse complement strand
GCTCGGCGCCGTCACGGTGGAGAAAGTCGGACCAGTGACCCGCGATCTGCGTCCATGAACGCCACGCCAGGTCGGTGCGCAGTCCGACCCGCTTGCCCGCGATGGGCCCGTCGAGCAGGTACGCGGGCGCGCCGGCGGCCTCGCGTGGCGTTGCCGTCGGCAAGCGGATCGAGATGGTCGGCGTCGTCGCGCTCACTGGCACTCCCGGGTCGAGACCGATACTACGCCCGGTCCGGCCGGTAGCTTGGCGTGGTGACGCAACCTCGACCGGGGCTCGTCGAGACGCCGGAGATCACGCTCGAGGAACTGCAGCTCGCGACGCGCAATCACGGCATGCCCCTGGAGGCGCTGCGGTGGCCGGTGACACCGCTGGGCCTTCACTACCTCCTCATACATTTCGACATTCCCGCCGTCGACGTGTCCTCGTGGTCGCTCGAGGTCGGCGGCGCGGTCGAGCGGCCGCTCCGGCTCTCGCTCGAGGAGCTCCGGGCGCGACCGGCGCGCTCCGTCACGATCACCATGGAATGCGCGGGAAACGGGCGGGCCCGACTCGAGCCGCGGCCGTTGAGCCAGCCGTGGCTCGTGGAGGCGGTCGGGACTGCGAGGTGGACGGGGGTTCCACTTCGGTCGTTGCTCGACGAGGTTGGACTGCAACCCGGCACGGTCGACGTCGTGTTCACCGGCGCCGACCACGGCGTCGACGGCGGCGTCGACCAGGACTACGAGCGCAGTCTTCCCGTCGACGAAGCGAGCCGCGATGACGTGTTGCTCGCCTACGCGGTCAACGACGAGCCCCTCCCTCCTCAGCACGGGGCGCCGCTTCGCCTTGTCGTGCCTGGCTGGTACGGGATGACGAACGTGAAATGGCTCGCCCGCGTCACCGCGATCACGGAGCCGTTCGCGGGCTACCAGAACGCCCAGGGCTACCGCTTCAAACAGGACGCCGACGATCCCGGTGAACCCGTCACACGCATGCACCCTCGCGCGTTGATGGTGCCGCCCGGCGTCCCCGATTTCATGACCCGGCACCGCTTCGTCGAACGGGGCGAGGTCCCGATCACCGGGCGGGCGTGGTCGGGGCTCGGTTCCATCGCGGAGGTGGAAGTGAGCGCCGACTGGGGCGCGACCTGGCACGCGGCGACGCTCGGACCACCACCAGACAAGTTCGCGTGGTGTGGCTGGTCGTGGACGTGGACGCCGCCGGGACCCGGTGACTACGAGCTCTGGTGTCGGTCCCGCGACGTGACCGGTGCCGAGCAGCCGCTCGACGCACCCTGGAACCTGAAGGGCTACGCCAACACCGCGGTCCAGCGGGTGCCGGTGACCGTGCGCTGAGAACGCCCTCAGCTCCAGCCGAGGATGCGAGCGGCGTTGGCGCCGAGGACGGCGGTCTTCTGGCTTTCGGTGAGGTCGTCGCGTTGGGAGATGGCCCGCACGCTGTCGGGGAACTCGCAGTCCCAGTGGGGATAGTCGCTCGCGTACGCGACGCAGTCGTTCCCGAGTCCGGCCAGCGCGTGGGGGAGGCCGCGCTCGGCTTCGCACGAGATCACGACCCGGCCGTCGGCGAGGTACTCGCTGGGTGGCTTCGTGATCGCCGGCATCTCGCCCACGCGCTTCTCGAAATGCTCGTCGAGACGCTCGAAGAGGTACGGCCCCCACCCGCACCCCGCCTCGAGGAGCGCCATCCGGAGACGGGGAAAGCGCTCGAGCACACCGCCGCACACGATGGTCGCCGCCGCGAACATCACGTCCATCGGAAATTCGATGGCGTGGAGGACCGCATACGCGTCGACGAAACGCGGCTGGGCGAAGCGGGGGCCGCCGGCGTGCACGCCGACCGGCACGTCGAGCTCCTGGGCGACCGCGTACAACGGGTCGAAGTACGGGTCGTCGGGGTTGCGGTCGAAGGTGCCGCACGGAACCGTGAGTGAGACGAAGCCGTGCTCGGTCACCGCCCGGCGCGCTTCCGCGATGGCGTCGTCGATCGATCCGAGGGGGAGCGCCACCGTGCCCTTGAGTCGCTCGGGATCAGTCGCGCAGTAGGCCGCCAGCCAGTCGTTCATCGCCCGGCAGCACGCCGCCGCCAGCTCGTGATCCCTGATCGCCCACAGTCCGAGGGTTGCGGTGCCGTAGAGGACGGCGACGTCGATGCCTTCGGTGTCCATGTCGACGAGGCGCAACTTGGGGTCGGTGGCGCCGTCACGATGGACCGACGCCTCCATGATCCCTTCCGGTGCCCACGCGCCTCGACCCTGACCGGGCGGGATGAGAAAGCCCTCGATGTCGTAGCGGGTGGTGTTGCGGTCGTCGCGCACGAGGCGGGGTCGGCGGTCGTGGAACTCCGGTTCCAGGTGCTCCTCCCACAACGCGTCAGGTTCGAACACGTGGCCGTCGAGGTCGATCACCCGCATGTCGTTCTCCGGAGCTCCCGCTAGGGGCGAAGGCAACGTTAGGTGAACGACCGGGTGTGACGGAGGCCGTGCGCCGAGCGGGGCCCGGCGGCAGCGAGCACGGCGTCGACGTGCCGGCGCAGCATCTCGTCGGAGGCGGCACCGACGACGCGGTCGACTTCCTCGCCGCCGCGTAACAGCACCAGGGTCGGGATGCCCTGCACCCCGTAGCGGGCCTGGATCTGCGGGGCCTCGTCGACGTTCACCTTCACCACCTTGATCCGTCCCGCGTGCTCGGCCGCCAGGCGCTCGAGCACGGGCGCGACCATTCGACACGGCCCGCACCAAGGAGCCCACAGGTCGACGAGCAC
>JBOGFL010000386.1:0-3596 GCA_050743285.1 Acidimicrobiia bacterium | reverse complement strand
GTCGTCGAGGATGGGGCCCAGGCCCTCGGCGCGCTCGACCGCGCATCGGGTTCGTCGGCCGCCGCGTACAGCTTCTACCCGACCAAGAACCTGGGCGGCATCGGCGACGGGGGCGCGGTCGTCACCGACGATCCGGCTCTTGCCGAGCGCGTGCGGAGGCTGCGGCGCCACGGTGACGTCGGGGAATACGAGCACACCGAGGTTGCCGGCAACTCACGAATGTCCGAGATCGAGGCGACCGCGTTGCGCGTAGGGCTTCGCCATCTCCGAGTCCAAAACGACCGTCGTCGCGAGATCGCGGGCGCGTACCGGGCCGCCGCGCCGGCCCGAGCCTGGCAGGCTCCGCACGATCGCCACGTGTACCACCTGTGCGTGATGCGCGAGCCCGATCGTGAGGAGTTCCGGGCCCGGGTTCCGTTTCAGACCGCCGTTCACTACCCGCGCGCGCTTGGCGCGCAGCCTGCCTATGCCCAATTCGCCCGGTGGCCGAGCCCCGAATCTGAGTCGTGGGCCGCCGAGTGTGTCTCGCTACCCTGCTTCCCCGAGATGACCGACGACGAGATCGAGGGCGTGTGTCACGCACTTCGATGACCTCCGCCCACCCGCCGATCGAATCGATCTCAGCCTTTTTTCCTTGCTACAACGACGAGGCGACAATCACGTCGATGGTCAACCTTGCGGTGTCGACGATCGAGCGGGTGGGGGCCGAGGGCGAGGTCATCGTCGTGAACGACGGCTCGATTGACGGGTCGGCGGCCGTGCTCCGTGAGCTTTCGGAGCGTCAGCCCTGGCTCCGGGTCATTACCCACGACCATAACCGGGGGTACGGCGGGGCCCTGATCTCGGGGTTCGCCGCCGCGAGCAGGCAGTGGGTCTTCTACACGGACGGCGACGCGCAGTTCGATCCGTCCGAGCTCGAGCTCCTCGCCGAGCACGCGACGGCCGACGTCGACGTCGTGCAGGGCTACAAGATCAGCCGCGCCGACAACGTCGCCCGCCGGGTCATCGGGCGCGTGTACCACCGATTCGTGTCGTTCGTGTTCGGACTCCGTATCCGCGACACCGACTGCGACTTCCGGCTGATCCGGCGCTCGACGATGGAGAAGGTACGGCTCGAGCACGACACCGGCGTCATCTGCGTCGAGATGGTGCGAAAGCTCCAAGACGCCGGCGCGCGCTTCGTGGAAGTGCCGATCCACCACTATCCGCGCCTCTACGGTCGGTCGAAGTTCTTCCGGCTCGGGAGCGTCGTGCGCTCCCTGCGGGACCTGGTCGCGTTGTGGGTGCAGCTGGTCGTGCTACGCCGGGGCCGGATCCCGGTCACGAGTCGCGAGCACGACGACCGAGGTACCGAACGGCAGATTCCGGTGGGTCAGGCGGCGACGCTCCGCCGCGGCCAGGGGAGCGAAGACGCGGTCCAGTGACCGGCGTTGCACATCCGAGTCCGCCTCGCTCGCGGCCCGCGGTCGTACGCGTTCGGCTGCGGCGAGCGCGGCGGCTGGCGCCACCAGGAACGAGTAGGCGTAGGTCGCCCGCCGCACCCGCAGGCCGGCGCGTTCGGCGAGCGCAGCCAGCCCGGCGCGCTTGTAGCGGCGCAGGGTGTGCACGACCGCGTCGTGGGCACGTCGCAGGACTGGAAAGGCCGGCTCGAACAGGAGCACTGCGCCGCCGGGTCGGGTCACACGCGCCATCTCGCGGATCGCGGCGAGATCGTCAGCGACACACGTGACGACGGTGATCTCGACGGTCACATCGAAGGTGTCATCCGGGAAGGGCAGCTCGGTGATGCTTGCCTGCACCGGGCGCATCTCGGTCCGCCGGTCACGTACATAGGCGAGGCCTTCGGCGGCGAGATCGACACCCACGACGTCGCCGTACTCGGCAAGCCACGCACCGTTACCGCCCGGGCCGCAGCCGGCATCGAGAATTCGGCGGGGAAACGGTGCCGACGGGTCGACGGCCGGGAGAAAAGGCGCAAGCAAATCGGCCATGAGGCCGCGGGTGTTCCGGTACCACCAGTGGTTGTCCTCTACCGCCGCGATGCGGTGGTACTCGTCTTGCTCCATGTTCCCGGTTGCCTCCGCAGGCTACGGCGCCACCGCGGCGACGGCTGCGGAGCCGCCCGCGCCGCTCCTTCCTAGATGTGGTCCCACACCATCGCGTCGGCGTTGGCGTCGCCCAGCATCTCGGCCGGGTCGTGCTTGTTGATGTGGCCGACGAGGCCGTTGTAGATGCCGTAGCCGCAGAGCTGACGCAGACGGGGAGAGAAGCCGGCCGCGACGTCACGCGGGATGCCGAGTTGCTGGTTCTCCTGTTGCCGGATCCAACCTGCGCAGTAGTTCATCGCGATCCCGAGCCGGCGTTCGTCGGTGTAGTTCGCGCCCCCGCCGTGCCAGAGACTGCCGTGCCACACCAACACGCTTCCCTTCGGCATCTCGGCCGGAATCGAGTCATAGGGCGCGCCGTAGTCGGGAGAGCCGTCGGCATGGTGCGAACCCGGGATAATGCGGGTGGCCCCGTTGGTCTCGGTGAAGTCGGTGAGTGCCCACATCGTGTTGCAGACGGTGGGAACGTGTGGCTTCGGAAGCGGCAGCAGCTGATCGTCGGCGTGGATCGGCTGAGCCGTCTCGCCCGGCATGATGCTGATCGACGACAACGACGACACCAGACAGCCTGGGTCGAGCACGCGCTCGACAATCGGGAGCACGTTCGGGTGCACGGGAATCGCCTCGTAGAGCGGACCGAACGCGAGCAGGTTGTAGATACGAACGGTGTGCCCGCCCTCGAAGCTGTTGTCGGAGGGTTCGACGGCGTACAGCTCTTCGAGCCGACGAAGATCGGCGGCGAGCGCGTCGAGAAGGTCGGGTTCGATGGCGCCTTCGACGATCGTGTAGCCGTCGCGCGCGATTGCCTCCACATGAGCCTCGAGTTCGGCGGGCACTTCCGCAGGGTACCGTCGAGGCGATGGCGGTCTACGCGCTGGGCGACTCGGAACCGGACGTCCATCCCGACGCCTGGGTCCACGACGACGCCACGGTGATCGGCAACGTGCAGATCGGCGCGGGATCGACCATCTGGCCGCAGGCGGTGCTCCGGGGCGACTACGGCTCGATTCGGATCGGGGAGCGCACCTCGATCCAAGACGGGGCGGTGCTGCACTGCACCCGGGAGTTTCCCACGATCATCGGCAGCGACTGCGTGGTCGGGCATCTCGCGCATCTCGAGTGCTGCACGGTCGAGGACGGGGCGCTGATCGGCACCGGATCGATAGTGCTGCACCGGGCGATCGTGCGTAGTGGAGCCCTGGTCGGCGCGGCCGCCTTGGTGACCAACGACATGGAGGTGCCGGCGAAGGCGATGGCCCTCGGGGTACCGGCCCAGCTCCGGTTCGACGCGGTCGACGTCGTCGACATCGCTCGCAACGCCGCCGAGTACGTCCGCAACGGCGAACGCTACCGGGAGACCCTGCGCCGCCTTTCCTGAGTCGCCCGCGCAAGCAGAATGGCGGCGAGGATCGCCTTGCGACTGCCTTCGTGCACGCAACGAAGCGAGTAGCGCGCGCGTACGCGCGCTTCTCTTTTTTGGGGTGGCTGGAC
>JBOGFL010000385.1:0-5880 GCA_050743285.1 Acidimicrobiia bacterium | reverse complement strand
GCCGCTGGCCGAGGAGGGCCTCCAGGCGCTCGGCGGTCTCGTCCTGGGTCCAGCCGCGGAGTTCACGGGCGAGGCGGAAATTGTGGGCAACGACCTCGTTGAGGTCGGCGCCTGTGTCGGTGGGCGGCGACTTCCGGCGGCGGGCCATCCACGCATTATAGCGGCGCCGATGTCAGAGCATCGCATCGCCGCGATTCCTCCTGCTATATTCGCGCTGCGATATCCCCATCACGGAGGGAGTGTGGCCATGGAACAGCCCGCCTTCGTACGGATCGAGGACGCTGCCCGCATCCTCTCCATCTCGCGATCGTCCGCCTACGAGCTCGCCAACATCTGGCTGGCAACCGAGGGTGAGACGGGCCTGCCCGTCGTTCGGCTAGGTCGGAGTCTCCGGGTACCGCGCGCCGCCCTCGAGCGGCTCGCGGCGATCGGAAATGACCCGACAGCCCATTGACTGAAGAGCCATCCGACCCGCGCCAACCGATCCCGGCGCGCCCGCGATGCCCCTCCGGGTCGGACCAGTCCACACACTTGCACCGGAGTGCTCAAGAAGGGAGAGCCATCGTGCTGACCATCGGCAAGCTCAGCCTCGGCCAGGAGGCCTACTACCTCCAAGAGGTCCTCGACGGCGCCGAGGACTACTACCTCCACGCTGGCGAGGCACCCGGCCGCTGGCTGGGAAGCGGCGCCGAGAACATCGGCCTCGCCGGTGAAGTCGGCGCGGACGACCTCGGCTCCGTCCTCGCCGGGACCGACCCCGTGACCGGGACGCCGCTTCGACAGACGCGGGCGAGCCTTCCCGGCCTCGACCTGACGCTGTCCGCGCCAAAGTCGGTGTCCCTTGTGTGGGGCCTCGGTGACGAGGCGACGGCCGCCGACGTGGTCGCTTGCCACGAACGCGCCGTCGACGCTGCGATCGTCTACCTCGAGCGCCACGCTTGCCAGGTGCGACGCGGGCACGCCGGTGCCGAGACTGGTACCGGGCGCGGCTTCGTCGCCGCCGCCTTCCGGCATCGCACCAGCCGAGCCGGCGACCCATCACACCACACCCACGTGTTGGTGGCCAACCTCACCGAGGGTCCCGATGGTCGCTGCACCGCGCTGGACGCGCGGCCGCTGTACCGCCATGCCCGGCCTGCGGGCTTCGTCTACCAAGCCGTCCTCCGCTACGAGCTCGCCGGCACGATCGGCCTGCTTTTCGAGGAGGTCAAGCAGGGCTACGCCGACGTCGCCGGCATCCCGATCGAGATGCGGCGCGCGTTCAGCGAGCGCCGTCGACAGATCGTCGACCGAATGGAGCGCCACGGCGTCTCGTCCGCCAAGGCTGCCCAGGCCGCCACCCTCGACACCCGGATGGCCAAGAGCGAACACGTGCCCGAGCCGGAGCTGCGCCGGCGGTGGGCGGAGCGCGCCCGGCCGTTCGGCGTCGCGGTGGCTGACCTGCCCACCGCGGTCCGAACGCCGGCGCTCGACGTGAGCGACGATGACCTTGCTGCGCTCGTCACCGACGCCGACGCCACCTTCGAGCGTCGGGATGTCGTGCGGGTCATCGCCCAGACCGCCACTCAAGGCGCCGCGCTCGACGACATCGAGGCCCGCGCGGACGCGTTCCTCGCCTCGCCACTGGCCATCCCGGTCGCCGACGGTCGCTGGACCACACCGGAGATCCTGGGGTCGGACCAACGAAGAGTGCAATCGGGACGATCGACGGGACCGCCATGAGCGCGATTGGCACCTGCAGTCGCATTCTCACGGTTCCCGTCCGCTTATCGAGGTACTCCGGGCCTATCTCGAGTACCACGCCATGCTTCTCGTCGCGGGTGAACTCATTGATGAAGGCACGCCGGTGGTCGTCGAGCCTTACGCTGACGCCAACGACCCGTGGGACGACTGGCTCCGCGACCACCTAGACACCGACTCACTGTGCTGGCTCGCCGGTCGCCGGTCGCCGACTCCGTTGGAGCCGATCTGCTTCGGCGAGGTGCCGACGCGTGAGGCGTACGAGCGTCACGGTGAGGAGGCGTTCGATGCTGTCATCGGACTCAATGTGCCGCGTCCAGAACGTCTGGTGGTTGCTGGATGGCTTCGCACAAGCGACCATGACCAATACGTCAACCTGCATTTATCGAGTGCGTTGGTCTCGCCCGAGACAAGTTTGGCGCTCCTTCGGGCACTGCAGACTGCGCCTCCACGCGAATATCGGCTGCCTTATGCCGGCGAGGGCGATGACTTCGACCGGACTGAAATCACGGTGCCTGGTTTCGAGTTGTGTGGGTGGCTTGACGATGTCGAAGTCCTATGGACAGGTCTCGACGATCACGACCCCGTCGCGGTTAGGCACGCCAGCGGCCGCACCCTTCCGTCAGACGACTTTCGAGCGTTCTACGACGCGAGAGTCGACTCGACGGGCTGTCGCGTCGAGACGGTCGGTGGACAAGAGATTGCGCGCGTGGAGATATGGGGTGATGGAGCCGGACCCGGTGAGCGCGAGGACTCACCACTCTCCTCCGAGGGAAATCGAACGTGGGTCGCAACTGACTCGTTGCTCCGCTATCTGGAGCATCGCGAACGCGACCTCATCATTGAGGTAGGTGTCCGCATGTACGCGAAGTCGAATGGCGGGCGAAGATCGCGGGAGGAGGAAGAAGATCATGGGTACGAGGAGTCGCGCATCTACCTCCTCCGACACGACGGCACCGTCGAAACCATCGAGCGACGTCGTCAACCTTGGAAGGCGGATCGTCACTGAACTCGGCCTCAACGAGTCGACTGACACGTTGAGTCGATGGATGTCTCACCGGATCGCGGAGTTGATGGACCAAGGGGCACGCGCACGCACGCGTGCAGCTCGCGATGCGGCCACGGAAGCGTGCGAGTCGCTGATCCTTCGGCTCTGGGAGCGTCGATCCGCTTGGCCGCGCGGCTGGCCACCTCCCGTTGCTGTGCGGGTGCTCGACCGCCTGAGCATGCCCGAGGATGATCCGGACACCTATCCCTCCTACCGCCCACGACCTGTTGATCGTGATGGTCGCACTTGGACCGACACCTTTACACTCATCGCCGACTTGCAGAGGGCTGAGCTAGAGGTATGGCGTGACGCCGCGCTGCTCGAAGTAGATGTCGCAGAGATCCGAGATTGGCTTGAACAGCATGGCGACGATATGGATGCGAGTGAGCGTGACACGCTCGAACGTCTCCACCTTGCGACCGAGCGCGCACGCGAGCGAGCGCAACGGTCTAGCGACCCACGGCTAACCGCATCCGGACTGGAACAGAAAGCCCTCGATCCGCGGGCGCGGCTCGATGAGATCGAAAAGCAACGTCATGAGCTCATCGGGCGCGTCGGGAAGGCATCAAGTCATCCGACGCCCAAAGTCGGCGGCGAGCTTCAAAGGCGAGAGGTAAGTAGACCGCTCTACGACGAGGTGGATCTGACGGTCGCATCGGAGAAAACGTCGGACGGAAGCGCAGTTCACGGCTCTCGGCATCACGTCATGGACCCGAGGGCCCACCTTGCCAAGGTGAGGGTCGCGGGTTCGAATCCCGTCGTCCGCTCAATTCTCTGGCGTCACAGCGGTCGGGGCGGTCTCGACTCGCGATCCAGCGTCTAGCGGAGCTGCTGGTGCGTAGCGTCGGACACGGCGGGCATCACCGTCCCGCAATCGAGGCACACCCGCGCGTGCTCGATGCGAGCGAGCTCGCGGCCGATGCGCACGACCACGTAATCGGATCCGCTCATCACCCAGTCGCCGGGCGGGG
Source organism: Acidimicrobiia bacterium (assembly GCA_050743285.1). GTDB lineage: Bacteria > Actinomycetota > Acidimicrobiia > IMCC26256 > JACDBD01 > JBOGFL01. The sequence continues at coordinate 2,121 of JBOGFL010000385.1, read as the reverse complement.
ATACGCTCGTGCTGTCGCAGACGTTGCAGCGCGGATCGGCCACGGTCATCTCCCTACCCTTTGGATGCTTGGCTGGTGATCGGGGATGATCGCGTCGACCGGGAGTCCGGTCAATGCGAGCGCGATGTCGTCGAGGATGAGGAACTTCGACGAGCTGGTTTGCCGGGGCTGAGCGCGCGTCGATTGAAGGATGGGACTTCAGCTGTCCTGGGTCTCTTCCATGCTCGACGCGATCCATTCAGCATGGCGGGCACGCACACCCCAGTGCCCGAATGCCTGACCGGTCTTCTACTCCGGCTGCTACTCCAGTGCACGCGTCGATCGCCCCGACGAGCTTCAATGCGGAACGTTGCAACTCGTCGCGGTCGATGGTCACGGGCGTGTCGGACGTCCGTCGTCGAGGCTCACGGGTCGGCGCGTCTGTAGACCAGCGGCCGCACGGTGTCCCGCACGTACCGATAGATCGGGCGCTCGAACATCTGGCCGATCGTGAACGCCCGGCCGCCGGGGTGCTGGTGCAGCCAGTCCTGGGCGGCGTTGCGGGAGGCGAAGAACGGTTGGGAGACACAGACACCGGCGTCGATCTGCTCGAAGCTTCCACCCGCGACGACCTGGATGTCGTCGACAGGGAGCAACACGGTCACGGCACCGGCGGGCTCGGCGTGCTCGTATCCGTCGGGAACGAAGTCGACCCGGATCGGCGTCCCTGTTGCCGCGCAGCGGTCCTCGACTCCGAACGGCACGTCGAGTACGGCCGCGAACAGCGGCACGTCCGGAGCGCAGCCGCTTCGCATCGGAACCTCCCGCGCACCGACGTGGATCATTCGCCGCACGTGCGGGCCCGGGAACGGGTCGTCCCAGTGGACGAGGCCGTCCTCGATTCGGGCCGACGTGTTCACACGGAGCAGCTCAATCGTCTCCTGCTCCGGCCGGTCGAGCACGGCCGCGAGTCGAGCCAGCGGGGCGGGACGCTCGCCGAGCCTCGTGAGACCGGCCAGTCCGTACACCAACCGGACCAGTGGCGTGCGCTCGACGACCTCGAGCCAGCCCTGATCGAAGGCCGCGAGCGTGTCCGAACGGATCGGGGTCATTCGTGGTACCTCCTCGTGCGGTGTGGGTCGCCGGGCCGGGGCGAGCTCGCAGCGGCGCATCGCCTCGCGCGCCCGCGCCTCGGCCTCCCGCCAGTGTGGGCAGTCCGGGAGATGGACGAGCTTGCATCGATCACCAAGACGACCATAGAGCTTCCACTGCGCTGGAAGGTCAAGCGCCGAGGAGCTCGGGCAATCAGTCTCGAAGTGCATATGTCGACCGGTTCCTTGCGGTGCTCCATTCGTGGTCCGATCTCCGCCAGGAGCGCGACATCTCGCCCGTGTCGTGATCGCCTCACGCTGCACCGACGTCGCGCCGCTCGCCACGGGCAACGTCAGATGACGTCCATGACAGCGCACTACGGGCGCGCACGCGCCGGCGGTTGACCCGACGCCGGACATGAGCGCGACACTCGCCACCGCGACGATGATCCCGAGGTAGAAGGGGTTCCGAACGACGCGGAACAGCCTGCGGCGCTCGAGCTCGTAGCGACCGGAGAGGTCGATGCCGGCGCGCCAGCTCGAGCCCATCTGTTTGGTCACCACTCGGCTCCGGGCCTTCCGACTCGTCGACCTGCCCGCCATGAGGTCCTTCGACTTCCGGCGCGGCGTCGAGCTCGTCCGTCGCGCCGCGGCAACGGTCGAGTAGGGCGACGCCGGCTACATGCTGCTCACCGCGACCAAATCTGGGTGAAGCCGCTCCGGCACTGTCTGCTGCCGAACCTCGCATGGAGCCAACACTGGGGGATGGATCCCGCCGAGGCCGACGGGCTCACCGGACCGAGACCGGTTATGGCCGGGCGATGAGGTGGCAGATGTCTTCGGGCGCGCAGTCGTCGGGGTGCAGCGTGCGGGCGCGGCGCTCGAGGCGTTGCAGCTCGCGGCGCATAGCTTCGAGGCGGGTGATCTGGTCGTCGATCTCGCCGGCGCGGCGGCGGATCGTCTCGACGACGTGGGCACAGGGCGTCTCGCCCCGGTCGCGGTACGCGAGGATCTGGCGGATCTCGCCGAGGGTGAGCCCGACCGCTTGCGC
>JBOGFL010000384.1:0-2526 GCA_050743285.1 Acidimicrobiia bacterium | reverse complement strand
CCGCAGGACCAGGCCTCGCAGGCGGTCGTCGACATCCTTGCGCCGCGGCCGGGAGAGCGTGTGGTCGACCTCGCCGCCGCACCGGGGGGCAAGGCCGGCGCGATCGGGGAGCGCACCGATGGCCTCGTTGCTGCACTCGACGCCAACCGCAACCGCTTGCGCCTGGTGTGCGAAGCCGCCGACCGGCTCGGCCTGTCGGGTTTGATCGCCGTGCACGGGGACGGGCGCCGGCCGCCGTTCCGGGCGGGCGCGTTCGACCGGGTGCTCGTCGACGCGCCGTGCAGCGGGCTCGGGGTTCTCCGGCGCCGGCCCGACGCCCGCTGGCGGGTCCAGGCGGAGTCGGTGGCCCCACTCGCCGATCTGCAGCGCGAGTTGCTCGGTGCCGGCGCGGCATTGGTAAGAACCGGCGGAGTCGTCGTGTACTCGGTGTGCACGCTCACGTCGGAGGAGACACTCGAGATCGACGCGTGGGCGACAGCAGAGCTCGGGCACCTCGTTGCACTCCCGCCGCCCGGTCCGCCGTGGCGGCCGTGGGGACGCGGCGCGCTCCTTCTCCCGCACGTGTGCGGCACGGACGGGATGTTCGTCCTCGCGTTGCGCGCCGCTCGGTAGTGTGAGCGTCGTGTCGCCCGTGAAGCTGGCGCCGTCAATTCTCTCAGCTGACTTCGCCGAGCTCGCTGCTGAAGTCGACCGGGTCGCCGCGCACGCTGACCTGCTCCACGTCGACGTGATGGACGGGCACTTCGTGCCCAACCTCACGATCGGACCGCCGGTGGTGGCGTCGTTGCGCAAGCGGACCGACCTCTTCCTCGACTGCCATCTGATGATCGACAATCCCGGCGACCTGCTCGCCGACTTTGCCGAAGCCGGCGCTGACCGCTGCATCGTGCACGTCGAGCTCGGAGACCCGCGTCCCCTGTTCGACACCATGCGGGATCTCGGTGTCGGTGTGGGCCTCGTGCTGAACCCCGGCACCCCGTTCGACGCGGTGCGCCCGTTTCTCGGTGAGATCGAGCTGCTGCTCGTGATGAGCGTCAATCCTGGTTGGGGGGGCCAGGAGTTCATCGCCGAGGTGCTCGAAAAGGTGCGGGAAGCGGTCCGGCTCCGGTCCGAACACGCCTTTCGCTACGAGATCGAGATCGACGGGGGGATCCACGAGAACACCGCGCCGGCAGCGGTGGCCGCGGGCGTCGACATCCTGGTCTCGGGCAGCGCAATCTTCCACGCCGACGACCCCGCGGCGGCAGCGCGCCGGCTGCGCGACATCGCGGCCGCGACACCAGCCGAGTGAGCCTGCTCGCCAAGGTGCTCACCGTCTCTGACGGCGTCGCCGACGGCAGCCGCGCCGACCGCTCGGGGCAGGCGCTGGTCGACCGGTTGGGCGCGGCCGGATTCGAGGTGCGCGAGCACCGCGTCGTCAGCGACGGCGCCGACACGGTCGCCGCGGCCCTCACGGAACTGTGCGCCGGTTTCGCCGGGCTCGTGGTCACGACCGGCGGGACCGGGTTCGGACCCCGGGATCTCACCCCTGAAGGCACCCGGCGGGCAGTCGAGCGCGAGGCGCCCGGGCTGGCGGAGGCGATGCGCCGGGTGAGCGATCTGTCGGGCCGGGGATTCGGCATGCTGAGCCGCGGGGTGTGCGGGACGCGCGGCGAAGCGCTGGTCTGCAACCTTCCCGGCTCGGCCGGCGGCGCGGTCGAATGCTTGGAGACGGTGCTTCCCGCGGTGCCTCACGCCCTCGATCTACTCTCCGGGGGCCGCCCACACTGACTGGGTACCCTTGAGCCATTGGTCGATGGCGCGGATCGTGACTTCGTAGAACTGGCGGTGGCGCTGGGTGAGCGCGGTCGCCGCACCGCCCCTCCCAATCCGTGGGTCGGGTGCGTCATCGTCGACGGCGGCGAGGTCGTGGGCGCGGGTTTCCACCACCGACCCGGTGCGGCCCACGCCGAGGTCGCCGCCCTGCGTGCCGCCGGGGGACGAAGCCGGGGCAGTACCGCGTTCGTGACCCTTGAGCCTTGCGCGCATCATGGCCGCACGCCGCCGTGCGCCGAAGCGCTCGTGGCCGCCGGCGTCGCTCGGGTCGTGGTCGCGGTCCGTGACCCCGACCCGCGCGTCTCCGGCCGCGGGATCCGCGCCCTGGAGGAAGCGGGCGTGGCCGTCGACGTGGGCCCGGGTGCCGATGCCGCCGCCCGATCCCTACGTTCGTACCTCCACCATCGCAGGACCGGCCGGGCGTTCGCGCTCGTGAAGGTCGCCACCAGCCTCGACGGACGGACTGCGGCCGCCGACGGATCGTCGCAGTGGATCACCGGGCCGGAGGCCCGGGCCGACGGCCACCGGCTGCGGGCGGAATCCCAGGCGGTGATCGTTGGTGCCGGCACCGCCCTCGCCGACCGTCCCGCGCTCACCGCCCGCGACGTCACGCCCGCGGTGGAACGCCAGCCGCTGCGGGTGTTGCTCGACGCCCGGGGCCGGGTGCCGGCGGAGGGGCCAATGTTCGACGTCACCCGCGCGCCCACGCTC
>JBOGFL010000383.1:0-3039 GCA_050743285.1 Acidimicrobiia bacterium | reverse complement strand
GGTCCAGGGAATGCTCGGCCACGACTCGGTGGTGACGCCCGTCGTCCAAGGGGGTCGGACGCCGGCCGAGCGTGTCAACTGGGTGCCGTGGGGCGAGCCGCGCCAGTCGGTGCGTGCGCCCGAGTCGCCCTGGCCCGGTGGCGTCCCCGCGCCGGCCCCGGCACGCGTCTACGACCCGCCGCTCCCGGCCGAGCTGCTCGATGGCAACGGTGAGTCGATCGCGGTGTCGGCCCGCGGTGACATCTCGGGAGTGCCGACCTCTGTGCGGAGCGACGCGCTCACCGGCGGCGGGGGAGTGATCGTCGAGTGGGCGGGCCCGTGGCCCCACGACGTCCGCTGGTGGGACCACGCGACGCGTCGCCGGCGGGTGTTGTGGCGGGTGACGGTGGCGACCGAAGCCGGAGAAGTGCGCGGCCTCGTCGCCCTCGAGCGCGGCCGTGCCGCCCTCGACGCCCTCTACGACTGATGCTCGACGATGTCGATCGCCACTGGGAGCGCGGCGTGCCGCCAGGCCGTGAGACTCCCGGAGTAGCGGGGTTGATACTTCTCGAACACCAGCTCCCGCGCTCTCCGCTCCTCGGGGCCTTCGTCGAGGACCCGCGCCCGCGCGGGACAGGTGGCGCCGCCGAGCCTGACGCTCACTGTGGGACTGGCGCGCAGGTTCCGCACCCAGTCCGAGTGCTCGCCGCTTCCGGAGAGAACGTAGAGGGTGTCATCGGCGCGGGCGTACCAGATCTCGATCTCGTGGGGTCGGCCGGTGACCCGACCGCGCGTCGTCACGTAGCAGAAGTCGTCACCCGCCACGGCGTATAGCGTGCCAGGAGTGCGAGCACTGCGAATCGCGCTCTTCGTAATCGGCTACCCGGTGGCGATCGCGGTCATCGTGCGGTGGGTGCCAGTGGTGCGCGAGCGGCGGTGGAAGTGGTTCGCGGCCGAGGAGGGCGCAACCGCCTGCATCGTCGCCGGCCAGGCAATCGGCGGATCGGTGCCCGGCGTCCTGATCAACAGCGCGTGGTTCGTCGTCGCCGCGGTCTGGTACGCGCTGGGCGGCCGTGGCCGTGAGGTCGCATAGGGTTCGCCGATGGCTGATCTCGATCGCGTCCGTGATTTCGTCGGCCGTGACCACGGCCTGGTCGTCGTGTTCACAAACCGGGCCGACGGCACCGGCCAGGCATCAGTGGTGAACGCCGGTGTACTGCCGCATCCCGTGACCGGCGAACCGGTCGTCGGGTTGGTCGCCCAGGGGACCTCCCGCAAGCTCACCAACCTCCGCGCGCGCCCGCACACGACCGTTGTTCTCCGCGCCGGTTGGGAATGGGTCGCGGTCGAAGGCCCGGCCGTCCTCTGTGGCCCCGACGACCCCCTCACCGGCGTCGATGCCGAGGGCGTCCGCCTCCTGCTCCGCGACGTCTTCACCGCCGCCGGCGGCACCCACGACGACTTCGACGAGTACGACCGGGTGATGGCCGCCGAGCGCCGCACTGCGGTCCTGGTCACGCCGGATCGGATCTACTCGGGATAGCGGCGGATGCTTCGGCCGTCCGCCGGGCCGTGGGCGAGCGCCGACCGAGTCGACGTCCAGAGCCCGGCTCGTCGACGTGCGGCGCCGGTTGCGTAGCGAACATACGTTCGATACGGTGACCGGCCCGGGGTGCGGAGCCCCGGGTCACATCGGAGTTGGGGTCAGTGGCCGAGGGTGCCTACGCGGAGCTGCACTGCCACACGAACTTCTCCTTCCTCGACGGGGCCAGCCCCGCCGACGAGCTGGCCGACGAGGCGGAACGGCTCGGTCTGGCCGGTCTCGCCGTCACCGACCACGACGGCCTCTACGGCGTCGTGCAGTTTGCCCTCGCGGCGAGAGCCCGCGGCCTCCCTACCGTCTTCGGCGCCGAGCTCACCCTCGGCGTGACGAAGCCCCCCGAGGGGGAAGCCGACCCGCCCGGCGAGCACCTCCTTGTCCTTGCCGAAGGCCCGGTCGGGTACTCCCGGCTGGCGGCCGCGGTCAGCGCCGCCCAGCTGGCGGGGGAGAAGGGCGCGCCCCGCGCGTCCCTCGAGACGCTCGCCGACGTCGCCCGCGCCCCCGTCCACGACCACCCCCAACCGAGCGCGGCCAACGCCAACTGGTTCGTGCTCACCGGGTGCCGTAAGGGCGCGGTGCCGGGCGCGCTCGTGCGCGACGGGCCGGCGGCGGCGCGCCACGCCCTCGACCGGCTCACCGCCGCCTTCGGTCGCGATCGGGTGCTCGTCGAGCTGTGGGACCACAGCGATCCACTCGACCGCCACCGCAACGATGCCCTGGCCGAGATCGCCGCCCACGCCGGCGTGGAGGTCGTCGCCACCAACAACGTGCACTACGCAACGCCCCGGCAGCGGCCACTTGCCACCGCGCTCTCCGCCATCCGGGCCCGGCGCAGCCTCGACGAGATCGACGGGTGGCTACCGGCGGCGCCGTTCGCACACCTACGTCGCGCAGCCGAGCAACTTCGTCGCTTCGCCCGGTATCCCGGCGCGGTCGAGCGCACCGTCGACATCGCAGCCGCCTGCGCGTTCGATCTCCGTCTGGCCGCACCCGACCTTCCCGACCACGACGTGCCTCCCGGCCACACCGAGATGTCGTGGCTGCGCGAGCTCACCTACCGGGGCGCGGCGGTCCGGTACCCGCGCACGCACCCGCAGCACGAACGAGCGATGCGCCAGATCGAGTACGAGCTCGGCGTCATCGAGGAGCTCAGCTTTCCCGGCTACTTCCTCGTCCTCGTCGACATCATCGAGTTTTGCCGCCGCCACGACATCTACTGCCAAGGCCGGGGAAGCGCGGCCAACAGCGCGGTCTGCTACGCGCTCGACGTCACGAAGGCCGACGCGGTAGCGCTCGGCCTCCTGTTCGAGCGTTTCCTCTCACCGGAGCGCGACGGGCCGCCCGATATCGACCTCGACATCGAGCACCAACGCCGCGAGGAGGTCATCCAGCACGTCTATGAGATGCACGGCCGGGAACGGGCCGCGCAGGTCGCCAACGTCATCACCTACCGGCCCAAG
>JBOGFL010000382.1:0-5388 GCA_050743285.1 Acidimicrobiia bacterium | reverse complement strand
CCGGTGGTTGGCTGCGAGGATCACCGACCCCTTGGCCGGGAGGTGCTCCCGGCCTTCGACCCGGATCCGGTACGCAAGCCGCAGCACCGGTGTCAGGATGAGCTTCATCACTCGGTAGGCCACAGTTCCCCTCGGCGCTCTTCCGGCCCGGCAACAGTAGGCCGCATCACCCTTGACGGGAGGCAGTGAGCATAACCTTGCGGTTCTTCTCCACCGGCGGAGCCGCAGATGGTCACGCGACGTGAGTTTCTTCTTGGTGGAGCTGTCGTCGGTGCCGGTGTCCTCGGTGCCGGTGTCCTCGGCGCGGGGAGAATGCCGGCCAATGCCCGGGCGAACGGGCCTCCTGGTCGCGCGTACACCGCTCCCCGTTCGATTGACAACACGGGCGCAACCAATGTGTCGGCCAAGCTCACCAACTGGCTGGTGTCCAGCGGTCCCCCGGGTTCTGTGCTCAAACTGCGGCGCCGAGCCGGCTATGCACCCGGTGTCTACTGGGTCCCCCAAGGAATCAACTTCCGCCGCCACGACGTCACGCTCGACCTCAACGGGTGCTGGCTGCTCACTGGCTTCAATTCAGGCGCGGAGTTCGCGCCGCTGTGGCCACACCAGTCCGATCGCTGGCCGCGCAATCGGTACACGATGAGGGTGAGCGGCGACCGAATCAAGGTGTTCTCGAGCGTGCCGAACGCGCTGATCTGGGGCGGCAACAACAACGTCAAGGCAGGGGGCGCCGAGCCGCCATTCGTGGCGTACGCCGCGGACCGTGAAGCACAACACGGCCTTCAGCTCGACCGCCCCAACGGACCGGTCGAGATCGACCTCACAAACATCGAGATTGCCTACACGTTCGGCGACGGCATCTACATCGCCGGTCCGCACGACGTCAGGATCAAGGGTTCGTACAACGACGGGGGCGATCCGTTGTGGACACCGAGCGGCGGTGCAATCAAGTACGGGTCGCTGTGGGCTCCCAGGCTTCCCCCCCGGCCAGGGATCCACCACGTCGGACGCCAAGGAATCGCACTCGTCGACGTGAGGAACTGTGACGTCATCAATGTCCCGCTCTGGTCGGTCACGCGATCCGTATTCGACCTGGAGCCGACCGGTAGTGGATGGACCGTCGACGGGGTACGAATCGTGAACGGCCGCCAGGGGGCGCGTGGGAATGCGTGGGTCGCGGCGCTCGGAGCGGGTTGGGTCCGCAACGTCAACATACGGGACAACGTCAGTCTCGGTTCCATCACTGTCAACTGCGTTCCGCCCGAGAGGAGACCGCGTACCAACTGGACGATTCTCAGAAACCGGGGGCTCCGTCCGCACCGGTCGGTGAATTCGCCGATCATGCGGTTCTGGCACACGAGGGGTATCCAGGTGATTGGCAACCTCCAGGACCGCGGTACGCACCAGGGCAACCCGTTGCGGTTCGGGCCCGGTACGAGCAACATCACCGTCGCACCGGACATGGGCAAACAGTTCCCCTAGCAGGCCGGAAGCGCGTGCCGCGCGTGCCAGACCTCCCGCTCGCGGCCCGTCTCCCTCTCTCCTGCGTCAACGCTTGACCGTCCGGTCGAGTACTCATACCCTCCGCGGCCGTGCCCGGAGCCGCCCGCAAGCTCACGCCGCGCGGGGAGCGGCGGCGCGTGGAGCTCATGGAGACGGCAGCGCGCCTGTTCGCCGAGCGCGGCTACCACCCGACCTCGGTGTCGGACGTGGTAGAGCAGCTCGGCGTCGGAAAAGGCGTCTTCTACTGGTACTTCCCGTCCAAGGAGGACCTGTTCGTCGAGATCCTTCACGAGGCGCACCAGGACCTGCGCCGCCGGCAGCGCGCCGCCATCGGCGACGAGGTCGACCCGGTCGTCCGTATCGAGCTCGGCATCCGGGCGTCGCTCGCGTGGTTCGCCGAGCACCGCGACTACTTCACACTCTTCCAGCAGGCGACGACCGAGGAACGCTTCGCCTCGGTTCTCCGGCGCAACGAGGAGGTCGCGATCGCCGACACCGTCCGCCACATCAAGGACTGCGTCGTCGAAGGGCGCATCGCCGATCAGGATCCGGAGGTGCTCGCGGAGGCCGTCGTCGGCGTGGTCGAACAGCTCACGCGCAGCTACATCTTCGAACGCGCCGAGCCGGTGGACGAGGTTGCCGACTCAGTGGTGTCGTTCTGTCTGCGCGGCCTGGTTGGCTGAGTGTGCTCAGCCGAGCTTGGTGAGGGCGCGGCGGATCCCGCGGGTCGCCTGGTTGATGCGCTGCTCATTCTCGACCAGCGCGAAGCGCACGTATCCCTCTCCCCCCGGACCGAACCCGACACCCGGCGACACCGCGACCTTGGCCTCTTCGACGAGCAGCTTGGCGAACTCGAGGCTGCCGAGCTCCTCGTACGGTTCCGGGATCGGTGCCCACGTGAACATCGTCGCCTGCGGTCGCTCGACCTCCCAGCCCCCGCGCGCCAGGCCATCGATCAGCGCGTCACGGCGGCCCTGATAGACGCGGTTCACCTCACGCGGGTAGTCGGGCACCTCGTTCATCGCGACCGTCGACGCGATCTGAATCGGCTGGAACGTGCCGTAGTCGAGATAGCTCTTGAGCCGGGCGAGCGCGCCGACAACCTCGGCGTTGCCGAGCAGGAAACCCATACGCCATCCAGCCATGGAGAACGACTTCGTGAGCGAGAAGATCTCGACTGCGACGTCGGTGGCGCCCGGCGCTTGCAGGATCGACGGGGGTTCGTACCCGTCGAAGCCCATGTCGGCATAGGCGAAGTCGTGGACGAGCAGCACGTCGTGCTGCTTGGCGAACTCGACCATCCGGGTCATGAAGCCGATATCGACACACGCGGTCGTCGGGTTGTGCGGGAACGACAGCACGATGACGCGCGGCCGCGGCCACGAATCCTCCCACGAGTCGAGCAGATTGGCGAAGAAGTCGTGTTCGGGCCCCAGGCGCACGTAGCGGACGTCGGCACCGGCGAGGATGGGTCCCCAGATGTGGATGGGATACGACGGGCTCGGCACCATCGCCGCGTCGCCGGGCCCCACGAGGGTCCACATCAAGTGCGAGAAACCCTCTTTGGCGCCGATCGTCGTGCACGCCTGGGTGTCGGGATCGAGCTCGACACCGAACCGGCGCCGATAGAGATCGGAGATCGCCAGGCGCAGTTTCGGAATTCCCCGGCTCGCCGAGTACCGGTGGTTGCGTGGGTTGCGAACCGCCTCGCAGAGCTTGTCGACCGCGATCGGCGGGGACGGGATATCCGGGTTCCCGAAACCGAGGTCGACGACGTCTTCGCCGGCGCGTCGCGCCTCCATCTTGAGCGCGTCGATCGTCGCAAAGACGTACGGGGGCAGCGCGTCGATCCGACGGAACTCCACCGTGCGCACGGTACCAGCCGAGTGATACTGAACCCGCGGGTTTCCGACCGCCGACCGGCGGGAGGCCGTGGAACGCGCCGCGCAGGAAGGCACAGAACGCGAATGGTCGACGCAGTGCTCCTCGACGTCGGGGGTGTCTTCCACCTCCCCGATCCCGACCGCATTTTGGGCGCGCTCGCCCGCGCCGGGCACGACGCCGACCGTGAACTGCTGGCGCGTGCGCACTACGCGGGCGCGGCGGCGTTCAACATCGACGTCGACGCCAACCTCGAGTGGCACGAGACGTGGAACTCGTACAACGTCGGCTATGCACGGGCCGTGGGTGTGCCCGATGAACTGCTCGGGGAAGCCGTCGAGCATCTCATGGCCGAGTTCGCGACCGCCGCACTCTGGACCAACGTCATTCCCGGCTCCCGCGACGGGCTTCAGGCCCTCGTCGACACGGGCGTGAAGGTCGGCATCGTTTCGAACGCCGACGGGACGGTTGCGGTGCGACTGCGCGAGGCCGAGGTGCTGCAGGTTGGCCCCGGGCCGGGCGTAGAGGTCGGGTGCGTCATCGACTCCGGCGCGGTGGGGGTCACGAAGCCGGACCCGGCGATCTTCGCCATCGCGCTCGATGCCCTCGGCGTCGCACCCGACCGCACGTGGTATGTGGGCGACATGCCGGCTATCGACGTCGTGGGCGCCCGCGCCGCCGGCCTGCGCCCGATCGTCATCGACCCGTTCGATGTGCACGGAGGCCTCGATTGTGACCGGGTTCAATTGCTGCACGAAGTCGCCGCGATGGTGGTCGCCGCGCGAGGCTGACCGCCATGCCGATTGTCGACGAGATCACCACCAAGCACTGCAGGGTCGAGCGCGACGGCCACGTCGTCACGCTCACGATGAACCGGCCCGAGGCCCGCAACGCATTGAGTCCTGACATGCTCGTCGGGCTGGCCGACGGATTCAGCTACGTGGACGACGAGCCCGCGGTCCGCGTCGCGATCCTCACCGGTGCGGGCGGAACCTTCTCTTCCGGTGCCGATCTCAAGGCGATGGGAACCCCCTCGGACGACGAACGCGTGCGGCGGCGGATGGGCGAGGAGACCAACCTCCACTGGAAGGCGCTCCTGCGCGAACGGCGGCCGACGAAGCCGATGGTCGCCGCGGTCGAGGGTTACGCGGTCGCCGGCGGCACCGAGATGTTGCAGGGCACCGACATCAGGATCGCAGCTGAGACCGCGATCTTCGGTGTGTGGGAGGCGCGCCGGGCCTTGTTTCCGATGGGCGGCTCGGCCGTACGACTTCCGCGCCAGATCCCGTACACGCGCGCGATGGACATCCTCCTGACCGCGCGCCCGGTGACGGCCCACGAGGCGCTCGAGATCGGCCTCATCGCCCGAGTGGTACCCGAGGGCCACGCACTGAACGTCGCGCGCGCCGTCGCCGATCAGGTCGCGGCCTGCGGGCCGCTCGCCGTGCAGGCGATCCTCCGCGTCTGGCGCGAGACCGAAGGCCTCTCCGACGCCGAAGCGATGGACGTCATGGATCCCATCGGCTGGGAGGTCATGGCGAGCGAGGACGCCAAGGAGGGCCCGCGCGCGTTCGCCGAGAAAAGGCCGCCGGTGTTCGAGGGACAATGAGCGACGTCGCCGGCGACCAGGCCAGCTGGTATCCGGCCGCAGCCGACTTCGACACACCTGCCCGCCGTCGCCTCGCCGAGGCGCTGCGTACGATGATCGACACGGCCATGACTGTGCACGCACCCGCCGACGAGCTCGAACGGGCCGCGACCACGCTCGAAGAGCTCGCCGCAGAGCTCCGCCACGAACAGGTCCCGCTCCCGAGGGGAGCGCTGCCGAACGTGCGTACGCACGGCGACTACCTTCCCCGCAGCCCCTACGTCGGGCACGCCAGCCCGCTCGCACCGCCGATCGAGATCGAGCTCGTGGACGGGCGGTGCCTCGGCACCGTCACCTTCGGCGCCGCCTACGAAGGCCCGCCCGGTCACGTGCACGGCGGCGTCATCACTTCCGCC
>JBOGFL010000381.1:0-2618 GCA_050743285.1 Acidimicrobiia bacterium | reverse complement strand
CGGGTGCGCGGCCTCATCGACGCCCTCGTGCCACCGCACGTGAACTAAACATACGGGCCATGCCGCTCTGGGACGACGAGTTCGAGCCCTGCGCCCGCAGCTCCGCGAGGAGGCGGACGCCTTCCTCGCTACGTTCAAGCTGGCCCCGGACGACCCCTCGCTCTCGGTTGCCGCGCGGGTTGCGGCCCAGCGGGCCGCGGAGTCGTCGACGATGCCGCCGTCCGCAGCGGCGGTCGACCGGTCGATCCCGGGTCCGGCCGGGCCGCTGCGGCTGCGCACCTTCGTTCCCGACTCGGTCGACGCGGTGATGCTGCACATCCACGGCGGCGGATTCATCTCCGGCGAGCCGGAGATGACCGACATTCTCCACGAGATCCTCAGCGCCGAGTTGAACCTCGCCGTCGTGAGCGTCGACTATCGCCTTGCGCCCGAGAACCCGTATCCGGCGGGTCCCGATGATTGTGAGGCGGCCGCGGTGTGGCTGCTCGAGCACGCCGAAGACGAGTTCGGCTCCGCGCGGCTTCTCATCGGCGGCGAATCTGCCGGAGCACATCTCTCGACCTGCACGTTGCTCCGCGTGCGGGATCGTCACGACGCGGTTGACCGCTTTTGCGGGGCGAATCTCGTGTTCGGCGTCTACGACCTCAGCGGGACGCCCAGCCGGCGCGGCGTCAACGAGCGTCCCGATCTCCTGACGCTGGAGTCGGAGCGGTTGATCGCCGAGTGCTTCACGCCCGGGATGTCACTCGAGCAACGGCGCGACCCCGACATCTCACCGCTGTACGCCGACCTGCGTGACCTGCCGCCGGCGCAGTTCACGGTTGGCGCCGACGACCATCTCGTCGACGACACGCTCTTCCTCGCGGCGCGCTGGGAGTTGGCCGGCAATCGGTGTGAGCTGCTTGTCTACCCCGAGGGTCCACACGGCTGCATCGGGATGCCAACTGTCGGCGCCCACTGGTTTCCGCGCCTCACCGAGTTCCTGCGCGGTTGCATCAAGGAATAGCGTTCCCGAGTCGCGCCGCGGTTCGCATTCATGCGGTTGCCCCTGGGTATGGTCACGCCGATGGCTGACTACGAGATCCCGGAACCGGAGCCCAAAGAAATCGACGAGAAGCTCGCGATCGAGCTCCGTCACCTCGCCGACAATGCCGTCTTGAAAGGTGTGCCGAACGGTGAGGAGCAGTGCGAGAACTGCCGCTATTACCTCGAGAACACCGCCGAGATCTCGTACTGCTGGCACCCGAAGCTGCGCATACTGGTCGGCGCCCCGTGGTGGTGTCAGTGGTGGGAGACCTTGCCCGAGGACGCCTGACCGGGCGGCCCCCAGCGGCGGTCGGACGAAACGAGCCGCTCAGCCGGTCTCGTATGTCGGCGCCGGCGCGGGCTCCAGAGGCGTGTCCGGCGACGTGCCGGGACTCTCACTCGGTTCGGTCGCGGCGTCGGGAGGCGGCTGGTTGTTGTTGATCGTGTTGTTGTCGCCAATGATCGTGTTCGTCGTGTTCCGGTTCCCTTGATTCGAGATGTGGACGTTGGTGATCGGCGCCCCGATGTTCACGTTCTGGAACTGCATGCCGATGTCACCGAAGCCGCGGGTGTTGATCTGCGACCCATCACTCGCGACGGGTCCGGCGGCCGCTTCGGGCGAGGCCGCGGCGAGCCCGGCGAGGAACTGCTGCCTCGCTTGTTTCTCGACGCAGCTCTGGGTGTCTTCGTCTGCGACGCCGGTCACGGCCACCCGCTTGACCGTGGGTCCGGTCGCGGCGTCGGTCGGGCTCGTGAGGCCGAGCGTGATCACGAATGCCAGGCCGGTGAACAGCATGACGCTCAACGTCCCCGGCACGATCCAGCGCTTGTCGATGTGCATGGTCCTCCGCCTTCGTCAGTTGGGAGTGGAATCAACCACTCAGCGGGTCCATGCAACTACAAACGCGCCACCCCTCATGCAGTGTGGGCTCAGGGCAAGGTCTCGACGATGAAGAGGCGCCAAGCGCCGGGAACGCCTTTGCGCTCGTGTTCACCGCGGGGAGGCGCAGTACGTCGGTCACCGTACCGGGGCGACAGCCTCGGGGCGCGGCTCGCGGGCCGGTGGCTCGGCGAGCGGCGGAGTGGGCAGGTGCATGCGCTTCAGCATCACGGCGTTGACGGCCACGATGACGCTCGAGCCCGACATCGACAGCGCCGCGATCTCGGGGCGCAGCACGAGTCCGAAGACAGGCTCGAAGACCCCTGCCGCGATTGGGAGCGCGATCGCGTTGTACCCGATCGCCCATCCCAGGTTCTGGCGCATCTTGCGCAACGTACCTCGGCCGATGCGCAGCGCGATCGGCACGTCGAGCGGGTCGGAGCGCATGAGGACGACATCGGCGGTCTCGATCGCGACGTCAGTCCCGGCCCCGATCGCGATCCCGAGATCGGCTTGCGCCAGTGCGGGTGCGTCGTTCACGCCGTCGCCGACCATCGCGACGACTCGACCCTGGCGTTGCAGCTCGGCGACCTTGCTCGCCTTTTCTCCCGGGAGCACCTCGGCGATGACGCGGTCGATCCCCAGCAGCCCGGCGATGCGCCGAGCCGTGGCCTCGTTGTCGCCGGTGAGCATCACGACCTCGACGCCGAGG
>JBOGFL010000380.1:0-4620 GCA_050743285.1 Acidimicrobiia bacterium | reverse complement strand
CCCTATAAGTGTGGAGAAGACGAGCGTCTACCTCGGCGAGCGGGAGCGCCAACGGTTGGCGCAGCTGGCGCGCGAGGAAGGGACAAGCCAGGCCGAGGTCATCCGGCGGGCGATCGCCGCCTATGCGCCCAAGCGACCGGACCGGAACTTCAAGATGTTCGACTCGGGCCGGGGCCGCGGCGAACAGTGACCCTCATCGTCGACGCCGGGCCCGTCGTGGCATCGGCCGACGAGACCGACAGCCGCCGGGCACTGGTGCAGGATCTGCTGCGGAACGAGCGCGGCGCGTTGATCCTGCCGGCCCCGGTGAGCATGCAAGTCGACTCACTGCTCGGCGAATCCGTCTCCCGGTCGACCCGTCGCGCCTACCGCGAAGACCTCGCCGACGGTCGCTTCGAGGTCGTTTGCCTCGAGCCCGAGGATTACGGCATCGCGCTCCAACTCGACCAGCAGTACCCGGACCTCGACCTCGGACTGGGACAGCTCTCGATCATCGTGCTCGCCCGAAAGCTCCGGACGCGTCGCGTCCTCACGTTCGAACACAAGTGCTTCCGCGCCGTGAAGCCTCTCCAGGGCGGCGCGTTCACGCTGCTACCGACTGACACCTCCGATCAGACGACGCTGCCCCTCAGCTGACGAGGAAGCCTCGCTCTCCCTGCGGCGCTTCGTCGTGCACTTCGATGCCGACCACCTGGGCCCGGCGCGGCCCCTGGCGACTCCACGCGACGAGCGCGTCGACCGCAGCCGGCTGACCCTCGAAGCAGGCCTCCACGCGACCGTCAGGAAGGTTTCTCACCCAGCCGGCCAGGCCTGGGCCCGCTCGCGACACGCGTCTCGGAACCAGACACCCTGGACCCGCCCTTTGACGATCACCCGCCGCCGAACGGGCCCACTCAAACCTGGCAGGCTCCGCAGTAGAAGGTCGACCGCCCGCCGTAGCGCTCGCGCACGATGACGTGCCGGCAACGGCGGCACGCTTCCCCCTCACGGGCGTACACCTTGTGGTGCAGTTGGTACTCGCCCGGCTTCCCGAACAGGTCGACGTACTGCTCGTCGGCGAGAGACGAGCCGCGGTACTTGACTGCGTCCTGCAGCGTCTCGACCATCCCTCGATAGAGGCGGCGCACCTCCTGCGCCGACAGCGAGTCGCTCTGACGGTCCCAACGCAGGCCAGCGGCAAAAAGGATCTCATCGCTGTAGACGTTGCCGATACCGGCAAGGAATTTCTGGTCCATCAGCAGCGGCTTGAGCTTCGTGTGCTTCTGCCGAACGAGCGAGCCGAACTCCTCCCATGACATCGCGTGCTCGAGCGGGTCGATGCCGAGATGGTTGAGCTCGTGCACCTGCTTCTCGAGCTCGTCGAGCTCGGTGACGAACATCTCGCCGAACGTCCGGGGATCGACAAAGCGGAGCTGGCCGCCCTGGGTGAACGTGATGACCACGTGCGTGTGGCGCGCGGTCGGCGTTCGGGAGGTCTTGGCCCGCACGAGCTGTCCCGACATCCCCAGGTGGATCACGAGCGCGTCATCGGTGTCGAGGCGACAAATGATGTACTTACCCCGTCGTTCGACACCCGTGACCTTGACACCCTGCAAGCGACTCGCGAACTGCTTGCGGGTCTTGTGGCGTCGGATGGAGCGCATCGTCGGCACGTCGACCGCCTTCACGCGCTTTCCGACCGCCTCTCGCTCCAGGTCGCGTCGCACGACCTCGACTTCAGGTAGCTCCGGCATGCTCATCCTCCGGCGGCGATCCCCCCGACTCCGCGAGCAGCCACTGCCAGGCGATGCGCGCCGCCTCCTGCTCCGCCTGGCGCTTGCTGCGGCCCTCGCCCTGCCCGCGGACCTCGCCGCGGAGTAGGACGCTCGCGAAGAAGTGCTTCGAATGGTCGGGCCCGTCGTCGCGAACCCGGTAGCGCGGGACTTCTTCGAGGACCCGCACCGCGAGCTCCTGCAGCCGTGACTTCGGACTCGGCCGCCCCGCGCTCGCGTATTCGCCGATCCGATCCTCGAGGAGACGGAGGACGAGTGCCTCGGCCGCGGGCCAGCCTCCGTCGACGTAGACGGCCGCGATCACGGCTTCCATCGCGTCGGAGAGGATCGACGGCTTCGCCCGGCCGCCCGACGCGTCCTCCCCCTTCCCGAGACGCAGCGCGGGGCCCAGGCCGACCTCGGCGCCGAGCTCGGCGAGCACCTCGGCATTCACGACGCCGGCGCGCGCCTCCGACAGCTCGCCCTCGGTGCCGTCGGGAAACGCGCGGAAGGCGTACGCGGCAACGACGAGGCCGAGGACCGCGTCGCCGAGGAACTCGAGTCGTTCGTTCGACGGGACCTCGGGATGCTCGGCGCAGAACGAGCGGTGCGTCAGCGACCGCTCGAGCAGCTCGCGGTCGCGAAAACGCCACCCCAGCGCGTCCTGGAGCGTGTCGAGCGGCTCGTGCCTCATCCCGCGTCACCGAGCCGGGCGACGACATAGTCGACCGCGTCACCAACCGTGGCGAGGTCGGCGAGATCCTCGTCGTCGACCCGGAAGCCGACGGTGCGCTCGCCGAGCTCGTCTTCGAGTCCTTCGACGAGCTCGATCAGCGCCAGTGAGTCGGCGTCGAGGTCTTCGGCGAACCGTGCCTCGCGCGTGACGCGCGCCTCGTCGATCTCGAGGATCTCGGCGAGACGGTCGCGGATGATCGCCAGCACCTCGTCGGGCCCGATCGGGCCGCCGGCCACATGCGTCTCAGCCGGCATGCGCCACCGCCTCGGTGAGCCGGGCGACGATCCCCCGCTCGGCGCACTCCGCTGCCAGCCCGACGGCGTTCACGATCGCGGAGGCCGATGACGAGCCGTGGGCGATCACACACACGCCGCCGACGCCGAGCAGAAGCGCCCCGCCGGTCGCGTCGGGGTCGAGTTCGGAGGCCGCCTGGGCGAAAATCGGCGCCACGACCTCGGCGGCCTCGCGTGCCTCGGGCGTGGCGTCGAGCACGCGCCCGACGATGGCGACCGCGGTCAGGAGCGCGCCCTCGAGGGTCTTGAGGGCGACGGTGCCCGTGAAGCCGTCGGTGACGACCACGTCGACCCGGTCGCTCATGAGGTCGCGGCCTTCGACATTGCCGACGAACCCGGGCAGCGATTGCAACAGGGAGTAGGCGTCCTTGCGGAGTTGGTCACCTTTGCCCGGCTCTTCGCCATTGGAGAGCAGTCCGATGCTCGGTTCGTCGAGACCGAGGCGGAGCCGGGCGTACTCGCGGCCCATCCAGCCGAACTGCGCCAGCCACTCGGGCGTGCAGTCGACCGTCGAACCGGCGTCGACGAGGATTTGTGGACGCGCGCCCGGCACCGGCATTGCAAGCGCGATGGCAGGGCGGGCCGCGCCCCGGATCCGACCCATGCGCAGTGCTGCTGCGGCCATGGTCGCGCCGGTGTTGCCGGCCCCGACCATCCCTGCGGCGCGGCCGTCGCGAACCGCACGGGCTGCGAGCACTATCGAGGAGTTCTTCTTCCGGCGGACCGACACCGCGGGGTCCTCGTCCATCTCGATCGTCTCGTCGGCGACCAGGATCTCGACTCCCGATGGCGGCGTGCCGCCCGGGAGCAACGGGCCGATGGCATCTTCGCGACCGACGAGCAGGACCCCGACGTCGCGTTCCGCGGCGGCGCGCAGCGCGCCCGCCACGATCTCGCCCGGCGCGCGATCGCCACCCATGGCGTCGACCGCGATCACCGCGCCCACCCGCCTACTCCACCTCCACGCGCTGCTGTCCGCGGTACCAGCCACAGTTGCTGCACACCGTGTGCGGGAGCTTGGCGACGCCACAGTTCGGGCACAGCGAGCGCGCCGGCGGGTCGAGGCGCCGGTTCGCCGCGCGCCGGGAATGGGTCCGGGCTCGAGAGGTCTTCCGCTTGGGGACGGCCATGAGTGTGCCTTTCGGTTACGAGAGATCGAGTTCGGACAGCACACGCCAGCGGGGATCGATCTCGGGCTCGACGGGCTCGCCGCCGGCGACGTCGTCGCCCGCGCAGTCGCAGCCGCCGTCGCCGCAGGTGGGCGCGAGGGGAAGTTCGAGCAGGACGGTGTCGCGCAGGAGCTGATCGAGGTCGATCTCCTCGCCGTCGAGGGCGTAGGTCTCGCCCTCCACCGGCTCGGGCTCGAAGAGCTCGCGGACGGAGACGGCGAAGTCGCTCTCGACCGGGTTCAGGCAGCGGCTGCACTGCGCCCGCCACGAGCCGTCGATCTCGCCCTGGACGACGATGCCGTCTGGAACCCGCTCGAGGACGAGGTCGACCACGAGGGGGAGCTCGTCGGGCACGGTGGCGGCCGAGCCCGCCAGGCCCGGAACGGTGGCCTCGAGCCGGACGGACCGGCGCGCGCCGGGATGCCGCAGAAGGTCGGCGACGGAGATGCGAAGTGCGGTCACGGAACGTTCGGAGGGCCTTCTCGGCGTTGCGGCCGAGCCATTCAGACTACCAGGTCAGCCGGTACTGGAAGTTTCTGGAAATGGGGACGAACGGGACTATCCGGGCGGCAAGCAGGTGGACGCGAGCGCGGCCGGACGAGCTACATGCGCTCCTGGTCGAAGAAACCCTGCTCCTCGTCGAGGTCGCTGCCGGTGATCTCGGTGGGCGG
>JBOGFL010000379.1:0-2350 GCA_050743285.1 Acidimicrobiia bacterium | reverse complement strand
GCCTTCGCCTGCGCGATGATGAAGACGTTGTACTCGCGAGCGATCTTGCCCAGCGCCTCCGTCTCCTCCCCGGGGATGTCGATCGCGCACTCCCGGGCGAACGTCGCATGGTCGAGGTCCAGCACCTCGTCGTTGAAGGCCTGCAGCGCCCCCTCGGGGAAGGCGACGAGTCGCACCGGGATCGAGAGGCTCGACAGCCACGCGGCCGCCTTCACGAGGTGGTGGAGGTGCTCGAGGTTGACCTTGATGTCGCGCCGTTTCCGGATGCCCCGCACCGTGGGGATGAGCCCGACCGCCATGTACGGCTTGATCATCCGCTGTTCCTCCCGCGCCGGAGCTTTGGTTGAAGGCTCGACGTCCGCCGGGCGCCCGGGCGCGCCGCGGAGCGGTCGCTCACGGCCCCTCCCGCGGGGCCCCGCGCGTCATCCGGGCGCGCGACGTGACGATCTCGCCCCGGCGGTACTCGCCGAGCAGCGTGCCGTCGGCCTGGAGCGCGTAGACGGCCGTCGCCTGGACGCGCGTGAGCTCGAGCCACAACGCGCCGTCCTGGATGCGTCCCCGCACCCGCGACCACCCGGCGGCGCCGACCCCGAGCTCCGCCGACACGCCCCACGAGTAGACGGCGATGACCTCGGTGGCCTGGTCGGTGGTCGGCACCTGAAGCTCGACCACCAGGACGTGCTCGAGGTGCTCGTCCCACCTGCCGACCCACCGGCCCGAGTACCGGGCATGCTCCCGTGGCACGCCGGCCGGGGGCGCCACGACCCGGAGGTCGGGCGGCATGGGCGGCCGCGGCAAGGGCTCGGCGGCGCAGCCCGCCATCAGGAAGCCCACGCCGAGCACGATCGACGCGGCAATCGTCCGATGGCCGCCCCTCACGACTCCATGCCTCCGCGGCCCTGCTGGCGCACCACTTCCTCCATGATCACCCGGTTCAGGTGGTCGACGAGCGCGTGTCGATCGCGGCCCTCGTCGTTCCGGATCAGCTCCCGCACGCGCGCCGGCCGCGCGGACATCATGACCAGGGTCGTGCCGATCGAGACCGCCTCCTCGATGGCGTGCGTGACGAACACGATGGTCTTGCCCGTCTCCGCCCAGATCCGCTTGACCTCGGCCTGCATGATCCGCCGGTTCTGGGCGTCCAGCGACCCGAACGGCTCGTCCATCAGGAGGAGATCCGGCTCGATCGCCAGGGCGCGGGCGATGGCCGCGCGCTGCCGCATCCCGCCCGACACCCGGTTCGGGTAGTAGCCCTCGAAGCCCCCGAGCCCGACGAAGCGGAGGTACCGCTCGGCCGTCTCCCGACGCGCGGCGCGGTCCCGGCCCTGGGCCCGGAGCACGAGCCCGACGTTGTCGGCGAGCGTCAGCCACGGCAGCAAGCGATCCTCCTGGAACACCACGCCGACGTGCAGGTCGCTCGCGCCACCGTAGGCCACCGGCCGGTCGTCGACACGGACCTCCCCCGCCGTCGGCGCCTCGAGCCCTCCGAGGATCCGGAGGAGCGTGGTCTTGCCGCAGCCGTTCGGGCCGAGGAGGCACACGAACTCGCCCTTGGCCGCCTGCAGCGAGACGCCGTCGAGCACCGGGATGGCGTAGTGCTTCGAGACATCGCGCACGTCGAGCTTCATCGGCGTTCCATCGTACCGCACCGGCCAGGCGGCGCCGAGCGATCGGCGCTCGGCGGCGCGGACCGGATCACCGCCAGCGCTCGATTCGGCGCGTGAGGGACTCGAACACGACCTTGTCGATGACCAGCATGATGGCGATCATCACCAGCGCCCACACGAAGACCATCTGCGTGGCCAGGATCTCGCGACTGTAGTTCATGACGTAACCGATGCCGCTGGTCACCCCGAAGATCTCCGCGACGACCGACACCTTCAGCGCGAGCCCGAAGCCCACCTTCATGCCGGCCACCAGGTGGGGGATCGTCGAGGGAATCACGATCGACCGGAACATCTCCCAGCCGGACAGCCGGTAGACCTGGCCCATCTCGAGCAGCCGGCGGTCGACGCTCGCCACGCCTTCCATCACGTTCGACGCCACCACCGGCAGCGTGATCATGAACGTCGTGAAGATCGGCGCCATGTTGGTCAGCCCGAACCAGATCAGCGAGACGACGATCCAGACGAAGACCGACGTCGAGTTGAGAACGGTGACGACGTCGGCCACCGCGATCCGCGCCGGGCGCCAGAGAAACGACCCAAGGCCCATGAGCACGGCGAGAAGGAGCGCGCCCCCGAACCCGATCGCAATCCGGTAGAGAGAGGCGCCGGTGTGTTTCCAGACCTCGCCGGTGGCGACGATGTCGACCAGCCCCCGGGCCACCGCCAAGGGCGACGGCATGACG
>JBOGFL010000378.1:0-2488 GCA_050743285.1 Acidimicrobiia bacterium | reverse complement strand
ACGTGTCCGAGGCCACGCCGGGTGTCTGGACGGTGACGGGCTTCACGGGGAACCCGAACTGCACCGCGACCGAGAACCCGATCCCGGCCGGCTACGACTCGACCGGGACGTGTTCGGCCGCCCTGGTCGAGGTGGGTGAGTGCACGATCACCAACACCCTGCTCCCGGCGTCGATCTCGATCACGAAGACGGCGGCGCCGCCGGTCGTGAACCCCGGTGGGAACGTGACCTACACGCTTCTGGTCGTCAACGACGGCGACATTGGCTTGGCCAACGTGGTCGTGACCGATCACCTGCCGGCGGAGCTCAACCCGGTGTCGGCCGACCCGAGCAAGGGCAGCTGCGTGGTCGCCCAGACGATCATCTGCAACATCGGCAACCTGGCGATTGACGAAGAGGTGACGATCGGGATCGTCGCCCGGGTCAAGGTCAACACGCCAGCGGACACCATGATCCACAACGTCGCTTCCGTGACGGGTGACCCGCCCGTGGGTCCGCCGGTCGAGGACGAGGACGACGCCGACGTCGAGGTGACGCAGGTGTCGCCCACCACGGTGGTGCCGACGACCAGGCCTCCTGGCCCCAGGCCGGCTCCGGTGCCGCGGGCCGTGTCGGGCACACTGCCCTTCACCGGCTCGCACACGGCGATGCTGCTGAAGGCGGCGGCGTGGCTGCTGGTCCTCGGGGGGCTGCTGGTGTTCGCAGTGCGGCGCCGGCGGGCCCGAGCCGCGAGCGAACTGGCCTAGCCGCCAGTCCGCAAGACGACTGACGTGACCGGCCCCGGGCAAACCCGGGGCCGGTTACGTTGAGGCCGGCATGAAGTTCGGCCTGTTCTACGAGCATCAGCTCCCCCGACCTTGGGACGACGAGGCCGAGTACACGCTGCTCAAGCACGCGCTCGAACAGTGCGAGCTCGCTGATTGGCTCGGCCTCGACTACGTGTGGGAGGTCGAGCACCACTTCCTCGAGGAGTACAGCCACTCGAGCGCGCCCGAGGTGTTCCTCGCCGCGCTCTCGCAGCGAACGCAGCGAATTCGGCTCGGTCACGGCATTGTCCAGATGCCCCCGCCCTTCAATCATCCCGCGCGCATCGCCGAACGGATCGCGACGCTCGACCTCGTGTCGGACGGCCGGGTCGACTTCGGCACCGGCGAATCGTCCTCCGAGGCGGAGCTCGGGGGCTTCCTGGTCGACCCACTCGAGAAGCGCGACATGTGGGAAGAGGGTCTTCGGGTCGCGCTGCGCTGCATGACCGAGGAGCCGTTCACCGGTCACGCCGGCCGCTACGTCACGATGCCGCCCCGCAACGTTGTACCCAAGCCCCACCAGCGTCCGCACCCGCCGGTCTGGGTCGCGTGCAGCCGTCGCGAGACGATGCTCGTTGCCGCTCGACACGGCATCGGGGCGCTCACATTCGCGTTCGTCGACCCCGAGGACGCCCGGCGCTGGGTCGACGACTACTACGCCACGCTCGCGACCCAGTGCGTGCCGATCGGCGACGCCGTCAACGCCAACGTGGCGTGCGTGACGACGTTCATGTGCCATCCCGACGAGGACGAGGCGATCGCCCGCGGTCTCGAAGGCGCAAACTTCTTCGGCTACTCCCTCGCCCACTACTACGTCTTCGGGCGTCACAGCCCCGGGCGCACCGACGTGTGGGCCGAGTACGAGCATCGTCGCCGGGAGGCGGGGTTCGACCCGGCCGCCTCGCATGCCGACGCCGCCGCGCTGTCGGCGCGTTTCACCGGGAACGGCGCCGATGGGCTGCGCGGCGCGGTGGGCACACCCGACCAGGTCCGCGACTTTCTTCGGCGCTACGAGGATGCCGGCGTCGACCAGGTCATCTTCGTGAGCCAGGCGGGCCGGAACCGCCACGACCACATCATGGAGAGCCTCGAGCTGTTCGCCACCGAGGTGCTGCCCGAGTTCGCCGAGCGGTCCGATGCCGCCGAGCGCGCCAAAGCGGACCGTCTCGCGCCGGTCGTCGAGGCCGCGCGGGCGCGAAAGCCCACTGCCGACCATCCGCCGCTGCCCTCACCCGACTACGAGTTCCCGGCCCTGCCCCGGGCCGCGGCCGACCGGTCGGGCTCGGACGACTTCCACACCTGGCTCGACCGCGTGGCCCAGGAGTCGGCCGCCGGACCGGCCAACCAGCTCCGCGACCTCCTCGGCTGAGTAGCTTCCTCGTCCAATCCCTCGAATCGGTCCGGCTGTACCGGGCGGACCGCCCACCATCACGCCTCCGGGCGCGCCGCCAACCGGGCCGCCGGCCGTGCCCGTGCCGCCGAGGTCTACCGGCTGACCGTCGGGTGCCGCGTGTGACAATGCACGGGTGTTCGAGCAGCTTGGTGCGCTCGAGGCCGAGCTCGACGAGCTCGAGTCGCGGATGGCCGACGTCTACGCGTCGGGCGACCAGAGCGCGGCTCGGGACGCGGGACGCCGGCGGGCCGAGCTGAAGCCTGTCGTCGACGCCTACCGGGAATACCGG
>JBOGFL010000377.1:0-4063 GCA_050743285.1 Acidimicrobiia bacterium | reverse complement strand
GACGGCCTGGTACACGGCCGATGACGCCGGGGTCGGGGCACCGACCGAGCGGCCGACGACGGCGCCCAGGCGGCCGTCGGGGTCGGGGAGCGACCAGTCGTCCACGGCGAGCGTGGCGAGCTGGGTGGCGACTTCGCTCACCTCCGGGACGAAGATTTGCTCCCGGAAGAGGCGGGCGTCGTAGAGGTCGCGGGTTTCGTGCTCGCCGTCGCCGCGGTAGCGGTCGAGCAGCGGGCGGGTGCGGGTGACCCGGGCGCCGACCACGGCCGGCCCCTCCTCGGCAGTCACCACCAGCGCGGCGGCCCCGGCTCCGGCGCGGGTCTCGTACGCCGTGCCGAGACCGGGTAACAGCGCGTCGGAGGTGACGACGACGGCGACGCCCGCGCTGCCGGCGGCCACCGCGTCGACCGCGCCGAACAGCGCCTCGATCCCGGCGTGGGTAGACCCCGAGCAGAGCGCCCCGGTCGAATGGTTCGAGAGCCCGAGGGCGGCGCCGAGGACGGCGTGGCTCGGGCCCTCGGCGAACGGCGGTCGGGTGGTTCCCCACCACAGCCCGTCGACGACACCGGGCTCGATGCCCGACGCGTGCAGTGCCCGGCCGGCGGCTTCGGCGGCGAGGGTCAGCGTGTCTTCGTCGGCCGCGCAGACGCCGGCTTGCCCCCGGCCTCCGGCGCGGCCCCAAGCGGCCGCAACGTCGCTCGCCGCGAGCCGCAATCCGGGACCGGCCGCGCCGACGGAAACGATCCGAACCGGGGTGATCACAGGGGCACTCTACCCAAAGGCCCACAGACCGGCCGCCGGCGTCGGTACCGGTAGCGTCGCCGCCCGAATGTCGGAACTCGTGGACGACGCGAAGAGCCGGCCGCCCGACGGCTCGCACAGCTCGGCCAGCCATTCGTTGTACGCGCGCACGCACGCCAGCTGGAGCTCGCGCTCCTTGGCGTAGACCCGGGCGCCCTCGAGCGTCACCGACGGGTACAGCAGCTGCGCCCAGATGCCGTCGAGGTCGAGGTCCTCGAGGCGGGCCTTGGTCTCGAAGCTGCCGGGCCGGATGTCGGCGTACCTGATGCCCTCGACCCGGAACTGGCTCACGTCGAGGCCGGCGGTGGCGTTGAGGCCGACGGGGCGGGTGCGCCTGCCGCCGTCGAAGCTCCAGTAGTCGCCGTCGTCACGGGTGACGAGGAGCGGTGCGCGTTCTCGCCACTTCGCCGGCACGCGTTCTTGCCAGAGGTCGGCGGGCTCGTTGACGTGGGCGTCGGCGTCGACGACCGGGAAGTCGAGGTCGACCCAGTCGGTGAAATGCGTCTTCATGCCTCGCGACCCGGCGTCAGCTCTTCTCGGCGACGAGCAGCACGTAGCCCGCGATGCCGTCTTCGACGGCTTCGGCGGCTTGTGCGGTTCGGGTGAGCGCGAGGTCGAAGTCGACATCGGCGAGGGCGGCGACTTTCGCCATCCGGAACGCCCGTAGCCGTGCATCGATCTGCTCGACCATCTTGGCCAGCGCGTTGTCGTGCGACTCCTGATACGTGACCCGCAGGCCGGCGTTGCCGAGCATCTCGACGTACTGCTCGACGGGCCGGGCGTCAGCGAGGCAGGAAACCCAACCGGCGAGCGACTGGAGCTCGGCACCGAGCCGCGTCGGGTCGAGGGCGACGTCGGTGATGCCGACCTTTCCGCCGGGCCTCAGGACACGAGCCATCTCGGCCGCGGCGGTGGGCTTGTCAGGGAAGGTGCAGAACGCGCACTCGCAGACGACCGCGTCGACCGACGCGTCGGCGAGCGGCAGGCGTTCGGCGTCACCGAGATGAAAGCGCACCGAGTCGCCCAGCCCCGCCTCGGCCGCCTTGGCGTTGGCCTGCGCGACCGCCAGGTCGCCGAGGTCGACGCCGTCGACCTCCACGGCGAACTCCGACGTGAGCAAGAAGGCCGTGGTGCCGGGACCGCTGGCCACGTCGAGGACGGTCTGGCCCGGCGTCAGTGCGAGCGCGCCGGCGAGGCGGCGGGTGAGGTCGAGCCCGCCCGGGTGGTAGCTGTCGCCGAGGATCAGCGCGACCGCATCGCGCTGGTACGCGTTGGCGCAGCACAGCTTGAGCTCGTCGGCCGACGGCGTCGGCGCGGTGGTGCTCAACGGAGCGACTCTCCGATGTTGGTGGCGTCGCCGACGAGGTGGTCGCCGCCGTTCTCGCCGTTGCCGCCGGTCTTCGACCCGTAGCGCGTGGTGAGCAGAACCGGCTGGAGCTCGGTGGCGTTGGGCACGATCGTGGGCACGCTCACGCCGCTCAGTTGCTCGCGTACCTGCTCCCGGTATCCGACCGAGTTGTAGGCGCAGAACGGGATCAGCCGGCCGTCGGGAGTGATCTCCTCGACGCAGCACTTCATGAGCTGCTTCACGTTCAGCGTGTAGGGGTCCTGGAAGTCCTGGATCACGATCATGAACGCGGTGTCGGTCAGGGTCTTCAGGGCCTCGGGGAGGTCGATGCCGCACGTTGCGCACTCGAGCTGCGACTGGGTCATCTCCGTACCCGGAACGGCCGTCGCACTCCACAATTTCTCGAGCGCTTGGCGTACATCCATGTCCGGCATCACCCGGTTGGTCACGTAGTCGAGGTAGTCCTCGATCTGGATCAGCCGGGGGATGGGCACGACGTTCTCGCCGTCGACCAGCAGATACGTGATGCTGCGGCAGGTCGGGAAGCAGCACGGCACCGGGAAGAAGTCCGACACCTTGAACCAGTCGGGGCACTGCGCGGCGAGACCCTTGACGATGTCGGCGTTGGTGAGGCGGGTCATCGGGTCGAACTCGATGTGGCGTCCCGAGTGGGTGACGGGCTGGAACGCGACCGACCGCACCGCCGGGTGCTTGATGCCGAAGCGGACGATGTCACCGAGCTCGTCCTGGTTGAGGTCCTTTTCGATGGCGGCGACGAGCGTCACGTTGAGGCCGGCGTCGGCGCAGTTGTCGAGGGCCTTCTGCTTGGCGTTGCGAAGGTCGCGGGCCCGGATCTCGAGGTGTGTCCGCTCCTTGAACCCGTCGAACTGCATGTAGACGTTGGGTCGCGACTCCAGTGCGCTCAGTTCGGCTACGAGCTTCTTGTCGTGGGCCAGGCGGATGCCGTTGGTGTTGAGGTTGACGATCTTGACGCCCTTGGCCGTCGCCATCTTCATGAAGTCGACGATCTGCGGGTGGATGGTCGGCTCACCGCCGGAGAACATGACGACTTCGGGTTCGCCCTCCGAGCGCACGAAGGCGTCGAGCGCGGTCTCGACCTGGTCGAGCGTGAGCTCGTAGCCGTCGGGCTGGTGGCCCGAGTCGGCGAAGCAGATCGGGCAGTCGAGGTTGCAGCTGGTGTTGACCTCGATGATCCCGAGACACGCATGCTGCTTGTGCTCGGGGCACAAACCGCAGTCGAGCGGACAGCCGTCCTTCACCTCGGTCTGGGTCTCGAGCGGGATCGTGCCCGGCTTGTTGAAGCGCATCGAGTCGAAGTACATCTCGGCGTCGGAGTAGAGGAGCGCCTCGAACTGACCGTGCTCGCGGCAACGCTTCCGCATGAACACACGGTTGTCCTTGACGTTCACCTCCGCGTCGATGACCTGCTTGCACACGGGGCAGATGCTCTTCGTGTACTCGAGGAAGACTTCGTCCCGATCGACCTTCTGGCGAGGCGGCGTGACCGTCATCGATCCCCTCCCTGGGTGCGAAACCAGGCAACGCTAGCCCGGTCAACGGTTTGCGAACGGAACACTCGTGATCGCCTGGTGACGTCGTTCACCGCGCGACCACTTCGTCGGGAACTTCATCGGGCAGTGTCGGGTAGCAGACGAACGGCTTGCCCGGTTCGCCGAGGAACGGGCCAACTCGCCGTCTTCGATCCGGATGAGCGCCTGGCACGTGGTGCTCGGTGGCTCCTCGTGCTGAACCGTCCAGTCGATCGGGGCGATCAGGCCGTTGGCGTCGTACTCGGTTTCCTCGTTCAGGGCGTCGATCACCTTGCGCCGGGTGAAGTCAGCGCCGGCGCGCCGGAGCCCGGTGACGAACTGGTCGGCCGCCACCCACCCGTAC
>JBOGFL010000376.1:0-1919 GCA_050743285.1 Acidimicrobiia bacterium | reverse complement strand
GTTGCGGTGAGCGTGGTCACTGGACCGCCGCGGCCCACTTCTCGCCGAGCAGCGTGCCGGCGTGCGTCGACTGCTCCTCGGTCGGGACGACGGTCTCGGCGGGCGCCTCGGGGAGCGCGGCCGCCAGGTCGGCGTCGATCGTGCCGGCGTCGGTCATGGCCTCCATGCGCACCGGACGCGCGCCGCCCTTCAGCCAGAGGTTCTGCACCTCGTCGCTGTAGAGGAACTCCTGCCACAGGCGGGCAGCCGCCGGGTGCGGGGCGTCGGCGTTGATGGCCTGGTTGTAGTACCCGGCATAGCCGGTGCCGTCGAACACGACGACCTTCCAGTCCTTGTTGTCGGCCGTGTGCGAGGCGTTGAGGTAGTCCCAGTCGAAGACGACCGGGGTCTCGCCGCTGGCGATGGTCGCGGTCGTCACGTCGACCTTGAGCAGGTTGCCGGCCTTCTGCAGCTCCGAGAAGAAGTCGATGCCCGGCTGGAAGTCGTCGAGCGTGCCGTCGGACTGCACGGTGGCGAGGCCGACAGCGGCGAACGCGGCACCGGCCTGGGTCGGGTCGCCGTTGATCGCGATGGCGCCCTTGTAGTCGGCCGAGAGCAGGTCGGAGAGCTCGGCGGGAGCCTCGAACTTCGACGAGTCGTAGCCGATCGACATGTATCCGCCGTAGTCGCCGACGAAGAGGCCGGTGGGCTCCTTCAGCTCGTCGGGGATGTCGTCCCAGGTCTGCACCTTGTACGGCGCGAAGACATCGGTATTCTGCAGGGCGACCGTGAGGCCGATGTCGAACACGTCGGGTGCGGTGTCCAGGCCCTCGTTCGTCTTGGCGGCCTGGATCTCCTCGGCGCTCGAGACGTCGGGGGAGGCCTCGTTGATCGTGATCTCGGGGTACTTCTCGGCGAACAGATCGAGGATCTCGCCGTAGTTCGCCCAGTCGCGGGGCAGCGCGATGACGTTGAGCGACCCCTCTGCCTTGGCCGCTGCCTCGAGGTCGGCGAAGGTGCCGAAATCGGCGACGGACGACGCAGCGGAGGCGTCCACGTCGGAGTCGCCCGCAGCGGGAGCGTCGGTCGCCCCTGCGCAGGAGGTCAGCGCGAGTACGGCCGTGGTGGCCAGGGCGATGCCGGCGCCGATGCGCGCGCGGCGGATGAAGCGAGCCATGAGTGTCCTCTCGGTGTCCGGCGCTGTGAGCCGGTTTCGGGTTGCGAGAGGACACTATGAGGCGGAGGTTGCCGCCCGTCGCGGGTCAGGTGAACGGATGGTGGCTGGGTGCTGTCCGGTAGGGGACGCCGGGGGTTCAGCTCCGGGAAACCGTGTACTTGAAGCCGCGGTGCGAGCCGACGTAGCCCAGTCGCTCGTAGAAGCGGTGGGCATCGACGCGGGCGGCATCGGAGGTGAGCTGCACCATGGTGGCGCCCACCGCGGGGGCAGCGACTTCTCCGACCCAGTGCATCACGGCGGAGCCGATGCCCGACGAGCGCAGACTGCTCTGCACGCGCACCGCCTCCACGAGCAGCCGCCGTGCGCCACGACGCGCCATCCCCGGAATCGAGGTGAGCTGCAGCGTGCCCACGATCGCGCCGTCGAGCTCGACCACGAGCAGGTCGTTCGACGGCTCGGCCAGGATCTCGCGGAGGCCGCGTTCATAGGCCGGGCGATCCTCGTCGGATGCCACATCGCCGCGTGCCGCACTGATCGGGTCGTCGGCGAGGAGAGCGATCACGGCATCCGTGTCGTCGACCGTCGCGCGGCGGAGGAGCGCGGTTCCGATACGCGATTCGAACGAGTGGGGCAGCGGGAGGGCATCGAGCATGGCTCCAGTCTGCCAGCGCGCGCCGCGGACCCCGGCGCCGATGCGAGGGCGACGCCGACTCTCTGGAATCATGGCGAGGTGGATATCGGCGCCGTGCTCGGACTCGAGCAG
>JBOGFL010000375.1:0-2268 GCA_050743285.1 Acidimicrobiia bacterium | reverse complement strand
CCCACGGGGTGTACGAGACCGGGATCGCCCAGCTGTGCGCGAAGGTGCACGACGCCGGCGGCCAGGTGTACGTGGACGGCGCCAACCTGAACGCGCTGCTCGGGTACGCCCGGCCGGGTCGGTTCGGGGCGGATGTGTCCCACCTGAACCTGCACAAGACGTTCTGCATCCCGCACGGCGGCGGCGGGCCCGGCGTCGGGCCGGTCGCGGTCCGGGCGCATCTGGCGCCCTATCTGCCCGGACGTCCGCAACCGCGCCGAGCAGGCCCGCAGCCCGGGTCGCGGCAGCGGCGGCTTGGCCGCTCGCCGCAGGAGCCGGAGCCGGCGGAGGCGACCCAGGGAATAGGCGTCATCTCGGGTGCGCCGTGGGGTTCGG
Source organism: Acidimicrobiia bacterium (assembly GCA_050743285.1). Classification (GTDB taxonomy): domain Bacteria; phylum Actinomycetota; class Acidimicrobiia; order IMCC26256; family JACDBD01; genus JBOGFL01. The sequence goes on along the minus strand of JBOGFL010000375.1, from coordinate 1,893 downwards.
CCGGCATCCTGCCGATCTCGTGGGCGTACATCGCACTGATGGGCCCCGACGGCCTGCGCCGCGCGACCGAGGTCGCGGTCCTCAACGCCAACTACATTGCCCGCCGCCTGCGCGACGCCTACCCGATCCTCTACGGCGGGCCCGGCGGTCTCGTTGCCCACGAGTGCATCGTCGACCTGCGACCGATCACGAAGGCCACCGACGTGACCGTCGAGGACGTCGCCAAACGCCTGATCGACTTCGGCTTCCACTCGCCGACGATGTCGTTCCCGGTCGCCGGCACCCTGATGATCGAACCGACCGAGTCGGAGTCCAAGCCCGAGCTCGACCGCTTCTGCGACGCCATGCTGGCCATCCGGGAAGAGATCCGCGGCGTCGAACGAGGGGAGTGGCCCGTCGGCGATTCCCCGCTCCGCCACGCTCCCCATCCGGCCGTCGACGTGGCCACCGACCAATGGGCGCGGCCCTACAGCCGGGATCAGGCCGCGTTCCCGCCCGGACGCCAGGGCGACAAGTACTGGCCTCCGGTCAGCCGCATCGACAACGCCTACGGCGACCGCAACGTGATGTGCGCCTGCCCGCCGGTCGAGGCCTGGGTGGACTGAATGCACGACGCTGACGCCGGCGGTTGACCGAATACGAGGCGCGAGCCATCACAAGGAGAAGATCGTGACCTTCGGCATTCGGGTTGCGGTTCGCGGCGAATGGGAGTCTGATGGCCGGTCGGCGTCTTCTCATCGCGTTGGTCGTCTCGCTGGTTGCCTTCGGCTCGAGCGGCTGACGCATACCTCGTTCGCCTGAGCGAGTCGGCCGATGGGACGCAGGCGAGCGGCACCAGCGAAGGTCCCGCCCTGAGTGCGGACGGCCGCTACGCCGCCTTCACGTCGTCCATGCCGAATCTCGTGACCGGAGACGGAAACGGTGTCGCCGATGTGTTCGTACGCGACCGCCAGGCGGGCACGACCGAACGAATCAGCGTTGCCACCGGCGGCGGCGAAGCCCACGGCGAGAGTCGCACCCCGGTGATCAGTAACGGCGGCCGCTTCGTTGCGTTCGTCTCGAGTGCCACCGACCTCGTCTCGGGAGACGGAAACGGTGTCATTGACGTCTTCGTACGCGATCGGCAGCTCGGGGTGACAACCGTTGAATCACAGGGGGCCGCGCCCCCCCAAGACGTCGGTTCGTCGCAACCGGCGCTGAATGGCGATGGACGCTGGCTGGCGTTCCGGTCGTCTGCAGAGAACCTGGTCGCGGGGGACACGAACCTCAACGACGACATCGTCGTCAAGGACATCGGCGGCAACGACGCCATCCGCCGCGTGAGCGCCGGAGCCCTCGAGCAGCAGGCCGACAGCTTCAGTGGCCCACACCTCGCGATCAGCGATGACGGCTTGTACGTGGGGTTGTCGAATGCGGTCAACCTCGTCAGACCGGACTCCAACGAGACGTTCGACGTCTTCGTCCGCTACGCGCTCACGCCGACCATCGACACGGTCAGCCCTTCGACAATTGCCCGCGGGTCGACGACGACCGTCGCGGTCGACGGAAGCGGCTTTCTCCCCACCGCCACGGCCTCGGCATCCTTCTTCACGGCACCCGGCGTGTCGGTCGACGCCGTTGCCTTCGTGTCGCAGGCTCAGATCCAGCTCACGATCTCGGTGGCGCCCGACGCCGCCACCGGGCCCCGCATCCTGACCGTCACCAACCCGGGCACCGGCCCGGGGCCCGCCGCCGGCGCTTCGACCCTCTGCGAGTGCCTGACGGTCTCCTGAGAGGAACATCCCGGCCCGGCGTCCCGCTCCGGAAGGGGCGAGAGCGGCCTCGTGGCCGGATGGAGCCGTTCGTCTTTAGTTGACATAAGCGGGATTATCGGCGATGCGCGCGGGGCGCGGC
>JBOGFL010000374.1:0-1515 GCA_050743285.1 Acidimicrobiia bacterium | reverse complement strand
CCATAACACCGGCCCCAGGGGTGGTCTACCCCGAGATTCTCGACGTCTCTCCGAACGCCCGAAGCGTCTCTCCGAACGCCCGAAGCCGCACGAAGCCACGCGCGGGGCGCGCGCATCGTAGTTTTGTGACGTGAACGTTGCGTCGGTGCTGGTCAGCGAGCGCCCGGGACCGGCACTGAGTGCAGGTGAGGCAACCCTGACGCACGTCGACCTGGGCCGGGCGGCGGCCCAGGCCGCGGGCGGGCTGGTCGGGCTGGGCGTGGCACCGGGCGATCGGGTGGCGATCCTCGCCGGCAACACGCCCATTTTCGTGACCGCGTACCTCGCGACGTTGTGGGCCGGGGGCGTCGCCGTTCCCGTCGACCCGAAATCGGGCGTCGGTGAGCTCGGACGGCGGCTCGCCGAGGTCGAGCCGCGCGCCGCGGTGGTCGACACCGCCGGTCGTGACGGGTTCGTCGCCGCGTTGACCGACTCCGACGCCGCGCCGGTGGTCGTGGCGGCGTGCGACGGCATGGAAGGCGTCGAGAAGTGGGACATGATCACGGCGGCCGCGCCCACGCCGCAGGTCGAGCGTGACGATGCCGACGTCGCCGTTCTCCTCTTCACCGCCGGTACCGGCGGACCGCCGAAAGCAGCCATGCTCACGCACGGCAACCTCGCGTCCAACATCAGGCAGGTGCTCGACCACCCCGGGCTCGCGCTGCGCGAGACCGACGTTGGGGTCGGCGCGTTGCCGCTGTTCCACATCTACGGATTGAACGTCGCGCTCGGCGTCACCCTGGCTGCCGGCGCTCACCTGATTCTCGTCGACCACTTCGATCCCGCCGCGACCACCACCCTGGTGTCGTCGCGGCGCGCGACGGTGCTCGCCGGTGTCCCCGCCATGTACGGCGCGTGGCTCGCGGTCGCCGACACCCCGGCGGATGCGTTCGCGAGTGTGCGCCTGGCCGTTTCGGGCGCGGCACCGCTCCCGCTCGAGATCGCGGCCGCGTTCGAGGCGCGTTTCGGGATCGTCGTGCACGAGGGCTACGGCCTCACCGAGGCTTCACCGATCGTCACGACCGCGGCCGTTTCGGGGGATCCCCATCCGGGATCGATCGGCCCGCCGCTCCCCGGCGTCGAGGTCCGGCTCGTCGACACCGACGGCACCGACGTCCTCCCCGGCGACCCGGGGCAGATCTGGGTGCGCGGCCCGAACGTGTTCCCGGGTTACTGGCGCGCTCCGGACGCCACCGCCGCCGCCCTGACTGCCGACGGGTGGTTGCGCACCGGAGACATCGCCGTCGCCGACGAGTCGGGCTGGCTGAGCGTCGTCGACCGGGCCAAGGACCTCGTGATCGTCTCCGGGTTCAACGTGTTCCCGGCCGAGGTCGAGGAGGTCCTGCTGGCCCATCCCGACGTCGCCGAAGCCGCGGTCGTCGGCGAGCCCGACCCCCGGACCGGGGAGCGCCTGGTCGCGTTCGTGGTGCCCGAGCCCGGACTGCAGCCCGACACCGGCGCGCTGACGGCCTGGAC
>JBOGFL010000373.1:0-2981 GCA_050743285.1 Acidimicrobiia bacterium | reverse complement strand
GCCGACGCGGTCGAGGCCATGGTCGCGGCCGCCGTCAACGCTTTCGGCCGGCTCGACTACGCGCACAACAACGCGGGCCGGAGCGGCGCACCCGCCGGCGTCGCCGACATCACCGAGGAGGAGTGGGACGCCACGATGGCGCTCAACCTCCGGTCGATCTGGCTGTGCATGAAGTACGAGGTCCCGCCGATGCTGGCCCACGGCGACGGCGGCGCGATCGTGAACACCGCGTCGGGCGCCGGTCTCGTGGGCTTCGCCGCCCTCCCCGCGTACGTCGCCAGCAAACACGGTGTGGTCGGCCTCACGAAGTCGGCCGCGCTCGAGCTCGTCGGCCAGGGCATCCGGGTCAATTCCATCTGCCCGGGCACGACCCGCACCCCGATGATCGAGGCCTACATCGGCGGCGACCAGAACCTCGAGAAAATGATGAGCAACGTCTCGCCGCTCCACCGCATGGCCGACCCCCGGGAGATGGCGACCGCGGCGGTGTGGCTCTGTAGCGACGCCGCCTCCTTCGTCAACGGCGTCGCCCTTCCTGTAGATGCGGGCGCGGTGGCGCAATAACCGTCATTGGCGGCGGCGGGCGGAGCGGGAGAGGCCGGACGGGGTCCAGGGGTCGGCGCCCATGATGTCGGCTGCGGGCGGGACGATCTCGTCGATGCGGTCGAGGACGTCGGTCTCGAGGCGGATGTCGGCGCCGAGGAGCAGGTCATCGAGCTGATCCATCGTCCTCGGGCCGATGATCGCCGAGGTCACGCCCGGATGCTCGAGGACGAACGCCATGGCCAGGTGGCTCAGCGGCATGCCCGCCTCGTCGGCCAGCGTCGCCAGCTGCTCGACCGCGCCCAGGCGCTGCTCGTGGACGGCGCGCTCCTTATCGTTGCCGAGCCGGCCGAAGCGTCGCCCGTAGCGGGAGTCCTCGGGAATCTCCTGGCCCCGCCGGTACCGGCCCGCGAGGTAGCCGCCCGCGAGCGGGCTCCAGGGGATCACGCCCATCCCGTACCGCCGGCACGTCGGGAGCAGGGCGGCCTCGATGCCGCGCACGAAGATCGAGTACGGCGGCTGCTCGCACACGAAGCGCTCGCGTCCCCGCCGCTCGGCGACCCACTGCGCCTCGACCACGTACTCGGCCGGGAACGTCGAAGACCCGAGATAGCGCACCTTGCCCTGGTGCACGAGGTCGGAGAGCGCACCCAGGGTGTCGTCGATGTCGGTGGCGTCGTCGGGCCGGTGCACCTGGTACAGGTCGATCCAGTCGGTGCCGAGACGGCGCAGGCTCGACTCGACCTCGCGCATGATCCACCGGCGCGAGTTGCCCTTCATGTTCGGATCGGTACCCATCGGCGCGTGGAACTTGGTTGCGATCACGAGCTCGTCGCGCCGATCGACGATCGCCTTGCCGACGATCTCCTCGGATTCGCCCATCGAGTACACATCGGCGGTGTCGACGAAGTTGACACCGGCGTCGAACGCCGTGTGCATCATGCGCACGCAGTCGTCGTGATCGGTGTTGCCCCACGAGCCGAACATCATCGCCCCGAGGCAGTATGTGCTCACCGAGACGCCGGTACGGCCGAGCGTGCGCTGTTCGGTCGTCATGTCTCCGCGCTATCGGGAGCCGACGTCGGCCGGTGCCTGCACCCGCCCGTCGCCGTGGGCGAGCAGCACGTCGTTGTAGCCGCGCATCGGGCCGACGCACTCGAGCGACTCGGGCCGGGTGAACGTGACGTACAGCGCGCGCCGTCTGGCGTCGGGCGCGGTCGGCGGTGGCGCCGCGTGCAGAACGTGCCCGAAGTGGACGGTGACGTCGCCCGGCTCGGTATCGATGGCAACCACCGGCCAGCGTTCCTCGTCGGACCGGCGGAGCTGGTGTGACGAGTGTCGCGCCGAGCCCGCAAGCATCACCAGCTGCCCGTTGGCAGCCGTCGCCTCGTCGAGCTGTACGCCGAGCGCGATGGTCGGGCACAGGACGGGGTGCCCGCCGAGGCCGCAGTCGCGGTGCCACGGCAAATCGGAAAGGCCTTCGACCACCGCCGGGTTCTTGATGACGACGCTGATCCCGTCGATGCGGTCGAGCTCGGGCTCGAGCGACTCGCCCGAAAGCGCGGCCAGCCGGCGCAGCCGCGGATCGTCGGCGAGCTCACCGATCGCCGCTGACGAGAGGCTCGTGTAGATCAGGCGGCAACACACCTCGTTGCCGGCCTCGTCCGTGGCCCACCACGAGCGCTGGTCGTCGGGGGTCGCGCCGGCCCGGATCCGCTCGACCTCCGCCCGCAGCGCGTCGATCTCGTCGGGACCGAAGACTCCCCGCACGTGCAGGAACCCGGTTCGCTGGAGGAACTCCCCGAGCGCGTCGTTATCGTCGGCCAGCGTGAACGGCCGGCGCAGCGAGTTGATGTCGCCAGCGGCCGCGGCGGCGACGTCGTCGTAGATCGGCCGGCCGCTGTAAAGCGCCCGCAGCGCAGGCTCCCAGCGTTCGAGCCCACCGAAATCACCGCGCGGGAAACCGACCATGCCGGCGTACAGCAACCCGTAACAACTGCGGAGCTCGTGGACGAAGTCGGTGAACGCGGCCGCGTCCAGCTCCGCGACGGTCGCCGCGGTCTCGTCTCCAGGCGTGACCGTGACGCCGTTCGGCGCCGGCGTGTAGGTGTACGCCGCCCCGCCGGCGAGCCGGAGCGCGAGCGGTCTGGCGTTCGCGATGTCGGCCGCGGCCAGCGCGCCGTTGGCGGTGAGGAGCCCAGGGAGTTGTTGCCGGTGGAAGTCGTCGAAGTCGATTGCCGGAAACGTGAGCACGTCACCAGGTTACGGCGCGTGGGGAATCAGCGCCGAGTGCCGCGACCGGGGAATAGATTGCGGGCCGCATGACGAACCGGGTCGCGATGGTGACCGGCGCCAGCCGGGGAATCGGCAAGGCGACCGCGCTCACCCTCGCCGGCGCCGGATACGACGTCGCCATCACCGCCCGCACGGTGCACGAG
>JBOGFL010000372.1:0-2121 GCA_050743285.1 Acidimicrobiia bacterium | reverse complement strand
GGAAGGTCTTCCGGATGCGCTTGGATTCGCGGGCGCTCCAGACGCTCGCCTGGTACGTCGGCTGACAGTTGCATCGGCCGTCGTCCCGCGAAGCGCACGCCTTCTTGTGCCGTACCTCGATGCCCGTTCGCTGTGCCATGAAGAGGACGCTACTCGGGCCGTCGGACGTTCCGCGCGACAGTCGCGCGACAGTCTCACGGTCCCGCTGGTCATCTCGGCTGTCGACGACGTCTGCGGCCGGCGAGTCAGAAAGAAAGGAGGAATTCCTGCAAACTGGCTACTTCTTGCAGGACAAACGCGAGTGCCCCCGGCAGGAATCGAACCTGCGCACGCGGTTTAGGAAACCGCTGCTCTATCCACTGAGCTACGGGGGCGCGGCGGTCACGGTAGCACCGGCTCTCGGCGGCGTCCGAGACGGTGAACACGGGCTCGAGGTCTGATAGAAAGGTGCAAGCGCTTTGCCCTTCTGAGATAGGGGGACAGATGAAGCTAGGCAGGCTGGCGCGTCTCGCGGTTGCGGCCGCGGCGGCGCTCTCTCTCGCTGTCGGCGTGCCGACAGCGCTCGGTGCGGAAACCGGGCCAGGCCCGGTCGTGATGGGCGGCGTGACGCAACCCGTGTTCGGCTACGCGGACGCGATCCGAGAACGGCTCTGGGTCACGGCCGACTTCGACAGTGACCTCGACGGCGTGCCCGACGAGATCGCGATGGACATCATCCGGCCGGCTGCCACGGCCGGCGACCTGAAATCGCCGGTCATCATGGACGCGAGCCCGTACTTCACGACTCTGTGTCGCGGCAACGACTCGGAGTGCATCGCCGACAACGACGGCGACGGCCTGAACGACAAGTGGCCGCTCTTCTACGACAACTACTTCGTCCCGCGCGGGTACGCGGTGATGCTCCTCCACATGGTCGGCACCGGCTTCTCGACCGGGTGTCCGACGACGGGCGGGACACCCGACAACCGCAGCGCCGTGCTGGCGATCGACTGGCTCCAGGGCCGGCGCACGGCTCACGACCAGGACGGCAACGTCGTCGCCGCGGGCTGGCACAACGGCAGGGCGGGGATGATCGGCAAGTCCTACGACGGGACGCTCGCCAACGCGGCCGCGGCGACCGGCGTCCAGGGCCTGTCCACGGTCGTGCCGATCTCGGCCATCTCGAGTTGGTACGACTACACGCGCTCGAACGGGGTCGTCCAGCGGGGAAACAGCTATCCGTCCTTCCTCGCGAATGCGGTCACGAACCCCGACCGGCGCGCCTACTGCGCGGCGGTCCGGAACATCCTCGCCGCGAGCGACGGCGACGAGCACGGCGACTACACGCCGTTCTGGGCCGAGCGCGACTACGTGCCCGACGCCGACAACGTGACGGCGAGCGTGTTCGTCATTCACGGACCGAACGACGAGAACGTCAGGCCCGACCACTGGAGCAAGTGGTGGAAGGAGCTGAAGCACACGCCGCGGAAGCTGTGGCTGACGCAGACGGGCCACGTCGACCCGTTCGACTTCCGTCGCGGGGTGTGGGTGGACACGATCCACCGCTGGTTCGACAGCGAGCTCTGGCGCATCGAGAACGGCATCCGCTTCGAGCCCGAGGCGACCGTCGAGCGCTCCGCGGGCGTCTTCGCGGACTACTCGCAATGGCCGGACGCCGGCATGGGGAAGGTCCGGCTGCGTCTGGGCGACACCGGCCCGGCCACAGCCGGCCTGCTCAAGACCGGCCCGAAGCCGCGCGCGTTCGAGCCCAGGGTCTTCCAGACCTTCCAGGACTCGCCGACGCAGGGCCAGACGACGATGCAGACGAACCTCGAGACGGTCACCCCGAACCGGCGCGTGTTCCTGACGCCGCCGCTTCTGCAGGACGTCCGCATCTCGGGGACGCCCCTCGTGTCGCTGCACGCGTCGGCCGACCAGACGGACACGAACCTCGGTGCTCTGCTCGTGGACTGGGGCATGGATACCCGCGTTCAGTGGAGTGTCGGCGACGGGATCCGGACGCTCACCACCGAGGACTGCTGGGGCGAGTCGAGCCCGGCCGACGAGCCGTGCTATCGCCAGACGGAGACGCGGACGGTGACGGCCGAGATCGAGCGGGTGACGAAGGGCATCCTCGATGCC